>JAHCIT010000006.1 GCA_026129095.1 Deltaproteobacteria bacterium | reverse complement strand
TTAACGATGAGGCTGGCCGTTTCGTCGGAACGAACCGTCAACGGATCCCCCGTCGATCACTTCTACGTCCGGCGCTTTGGCGTGCCGGAAATGGCCGGGCGGGCCACGCACTTGGCCTATGCCGGGTCCCGGATGTTTGAAAGCGTGGGTGCTGACATTCAGGACCCCGACCTCGTTGCCGACGTGCGGATTTCGTCCGTAGGGGATTACGGCTACTACACGGCCGTTTCCCGCTACACGCTGGGAATCCTGCCCAGCTTTTCCGGCGAGATTTTCCAGGTGGAAACGACGATCAAGGATTCATCGGGAACAATCGTCTTTCACGACATCCGGGAGGAAAGACCCGTCCATGTGCGGACGTTCCCGAGGGTTTCCACCTTCACCGGGCCGCTCCGGATCGACCTGTTCAGCGCGGGCCGCGTCGCCGAGCGGATCATCTACGACCTGAACCGGGAGGCCTTGTACCAGTTCTATTTCCAGGAGGCGTGGGACCAGGCCGTCGCGGCCAGGAACGCTCACGCACCGGTCCCGGCCGCGGAGTAGTCGCGACGCCGGAAGCGGTGCTTCCGCTACTGCGCCAGCCGCTCGGCTTCCTCGCGGATCAGGTAGGACGGCTTGCCCATGCTCCGGAGATGCACGCGGGCGATGTATTCGCCGACGATTCCGGTGGCGACCAGTTGCATCCCCAGGGCTGTCACGACGACGCCGGCGAGAAGGGCGATGCCCGCCAGGCCGTGTCCGGAAAAGATCAGTCCCGCCAGCGCGCATGCAAACAGGACAAGGCCGAAACCGGTAACGGCAAATCCTTTCAGGCTCACCAGGCGGAGGAGCAGCGGATTGAAACTGGTAGCCAGCGTCAAGGCGTCAACCAGCAGTTTTCCGAGCGGAACCTGAGGCGCGGTGGTGGTGCGCACGTTCGGCGTGACGGCGACGTGCGTGAACCGGGTGGTCGCCCAGGACAGGAGCACATCGAGGGACACAAAGGGCGACTGGTAGTCCGCGAACGCATCGCGCAGGCGCGTCCGGAATAGCCGGAACATGCTCGCCTTGCTGGCATGCTCGGAGTTCATGGCGAGCCGGAGAACGGTCCCGTTGAACTTTTCGGCAAGGCGGCGGCGCCATCCCTGCGGAACGGTATCCGGCGTCCCGTAAACGACGTCCTTGTCCAGATCCAGCTTCCCGAGCAGCCTGGGAATGTCCTCCGGCTGGAACATCAGGTCGTCATCAACGGTGATGATGACATCGAATGCCGCCGCCCGGATCCCGCACAGGAGCGCGTTGTGCTGGCCGTAGTGCCGGGACAGGTTGATCCCCCGGACGGAGTGGAGATAGCCGCAGCACTTGACGATCTCGTTCCAGCTCCCGTCCTTGCTTCCGTCATTGACGAGGATGATCTCGAACTGGCTGGCCGCCTGCATCAGCACGGTATTCAGCCGCGGCACCAGGATCGGGATCGTGCGTGAGCTGTTGTAAACCGGTATCACCACCGACACGGTCGGCGGCGCCACCTTTATGGTAGAGGGGGGCATCATGCGTCAGGCATTATAGCCATTCCGGCAGGGAGGGATAGTCGAATGTGGCCGTCGTCCGTCCACTTGCCCGCGCCTTCCGGTGGCCGGTATAGCCTTGGGCATCGCCCCGCGAGGCCGGGGCAGGTGCTAGCGAGGTAATGCGGTGCGGTTTGCGGTGATCCTGCTGCTCGCGGCGGCATTCGGAACAGGCGTTTCATGGGCCCGTTCGGTCCGGGCGCCGATGGTGGGTGCAAGCCCGCTGGAGGGGAGCCGTATCGAAGGCAGCGGCTATCCCCTCGCGCTCACCGGCCCTGCGGGGGACATGCAGGTCATTCCGGCCATGCCGCAGCGGATCGTGTCCATGGTCCTTTTGGGGGATGAAATCCTGACCGAAATCGCCGCTCCGGGGCGGCTCGCGGGGCTGACCTATTTTTCCACCGATCCGGTATCGTCGAACTGTGTGGACCGTGTGCCGCCGGGGGTGACGCTGGTGGACGACGACCCTGAGCAGATCCTCTCTCTGGAGCCGGACCTCCTGCTGGCATCCGCCTACACGGAAACCAGCTTCGTGCGGTTCATGGCCCAGTCCGGGATCCCGGTGCTGTACTTGAGCGGCTACAACGCCATCGATGACGTGCGAAGGAACCTCCGGCTCATCGCCCTGGCGACGGGAGATGTAGATAGGGGCGAAGCGCTGGTTTCCACATTCGACAGCCGGCTGGAAGACGTCGCCCGGCGGGTCGCCGGCCTTCCGCGCCCGCGGGTTCTCTACTTCATGGGAGACAGCACCACGCATGGCCGGGGAACCACCATCGATGACATTATTAACCGTTCGGGCGGAACCAACGTCGCCGCCACCGAGGCGGGTATTAACGGGGTCCGGCGGCTCGCGCACGAGGCCGCTATCGCCCTCGATCCCGATGTGATCCTGCTCTCCCGCTACGGTGACGGAGACGATGCGGTGGTCCGGGACCGGTACCTGAAGAACCCGGACTGGCGGGAGGTGGGCGCCGTCCGGACGGGCCGCGTTTACACAATCCTGGACAGGGAACTCATCAACCTCTCGCACCACGTGGCGTCCGGTGTCGAAGGCGTGGCCCGCGTCCTGCACCCGGAAGCATTCACCGAATGAACCGGGGCACGGGGTATCTGCTGGCCGGCGGGGCCGCCGCGGTGGGGGCGCTCCTCCTGGGTCTCCTGTTCGGGGCCGCGGATATCGGCCTCGGTTCGGTGGCGGCGATTCTGGGCCGGGGGATGGGCCTGCCGGTGGAGCCGTTCTGGAAGCCGTGGCAGGAGACGGTCGTCCTGTCGGTGCGGCTGCCACGGACGCTGCTGGCGCTCGCCGTGGGCGGCGGACTCGCGGTGGCGGGTGCCGCCATGCAGGGTTTTTTCCGCAACCCGCTGGCCGAACCCGGCATCCTGGGCGTCTCGTCAGGGTCGGCGCTGGGCGGTGTCGTGGCGATCTATAGCGGCCTTGCCGCCTGGTCAGTGTGGATGCTGCCCTTCATGAGCTTCGTGGGGGGGATGGGCGCAATCTGGACCGTCTATGCGCTGACGGCCCGCCGCGGGCGGGTGGATACCGGCATCCTGCTGCTGGCGGGTGTTGCCATCGGGGTCATCTGCGTGGCGGCGACGTCGTTCATCATCTCGGTGTCGCTCGCCAACTGGCAGGTGGCATCACAGATACTGAGCTGGACGATGGGCGGCCTCTCCGGCCGGAACTGGGATCATCTCCGCATGATGCTCCCCCCGGCGCTGGCGGGCGTGGCCGTGATCCTCGTCTTCGCCCGGGATCTCGATGCACTGGTCCTGGGCGAGACGCAGGCCTGGGCGGTCGGGGTGGACGTGCCCCGTGTCCGCCTGTACCTCATCGCCGCCACGGCTGCGGTCACGGGGGCCACGGTGGCTGTCGCCGGGCCGATCGGCTTCGTAGGGCTTGTGGTACCTCACATGCTCCGCCTGAGCCTTGGCCCCGCTCACCGGTACCTGCTCCCGGCCGCCGCCCTTTGGGGCGGAGCGTTTCTCGCCATGGCCGATATCGGCTGCCGCCTAGTCATGCCGCCCGAAGAACTCCAGCTCGGCATCCTGACGGCAGTGATCGGCGGTCCGGTGTTCATCTGGCTCCTGATCCGGAAGCGGAGAGGGCTGGGGATATAGCCGCATGACTGCCCATCTGCTTGAGCTGAATAAAGTGTCGTTCGGCTACCACGACAGTCCGGTCGTGGAAGAAGTGTCCCTTTCCGTCAGACCGTCCGAGACCGTTGCCCTGATCGGGCCGAATGGGAGCGGCAAATCGACGGTCCTGCAACTGGCAGTGGGCGCGCTGGTTCCTTGGAAAGGGGGAATCAGCCTCTGTGGCGACAGCCTCGAAACCCTGTCCCGTCGGGAGATCGCCCGCCGCGCCGCCTTTGTTCCGCAGGAGGCAGCCGTTGCCTTTGCCTTCACGGTCCGCGAAGTGGTCGGAATGGGCCGCTTTCCCTACCTCGGCCGTTTTGCCGTGGAAGGACCGGAGGATATTGACAGGATCAATCTGGCGATGAAGGTGACGGAGACGGAGCATCTCGCCCACCGGCCGGTAAACGAGCTGTCCGGCGGCGAGCGCCAGAGGGTATTCATCGCCCGTGCCATCGCCCAGAACCCCCGGCTTCTGGTGCTTGATGAACCCACGTCGAACCTGGACCTGGTGCACCAGCTTGAGGCCATGCGAATAGTCCGGGGACTGGCCGGGGAAGGGCGCGGGGTCCTGCTTGCCGTCCATGATCTGGCACTGGCTTCGAGGTATTGCGACCGGTTGCTGCTCGTCTCTGGTGGAAAGATCGCCGCCAGCGGCAGCCCGGTGGAAGTCATCACACCGGAAAATCTCTCCCGGTATTTTGGCGTCCGGGCCCGCGTGGACAGGGATTCCGCCGGTGCCGGGCTTCAGATCGTTCCGCTGGAAGCGGCGGGATGAAAAGCCTCAGCCCTTCGGCAGCCTGATGGTAAACGTGGTCCCTTTGCCCATCTCGCTGCTGAAACCGATTTCGCCTTTGTGCTCGTCGATGGTGCGCTTGACCTGGGCAAGGCCAAGACCGGTGCCGTGTTCCTTGCCGTGGGTGACGAATTCACCGAACACCTTGTCGCGGATATCGGCCGGAATCCCGGAGCCGGTGTCGGCAAACTCGATGATGATATGGCTGCCGTCGTCGCGGCTGCGTATCATGAACTTCCCGCCGCCGGGCATCGCTTCCTTGGCGTTCTTGGCCAGATTGAAGATGGCTCTCTTGATCTTTGACTCGTCTATGTGGATGTTGCCCTTGTAGGCGAGATCCGTTTCGATGCGGATGCCGGCTTCGCCAAACTCCTTCTCCAGAAAATAGACGATCTCGTTGATCAGCGTTCCGAGCCCCACCCGTTTCAGGAGCACGTCAGACTTGCCCTTCACGAAATCGAGCTGGGCACGGATCATCTGGGTCAGCCGCTCGACCTCGCGGCGGACGATTCCGGCGAACTCCTCGCGGTCCTTGTCCGAGGTATCCTGGAGGGCCATGAGCTCGACAAACCCGACGATGGAGGTCATGGGTGTCTGCATGTCGTGGATCAGGCCGGAGACGGCACGGCCAACGGTGGCAAGCCGCTGGGACTTGGCCTCCCGCTCGCGCAACTGGGTAAGATGTATGGCCTTGGCCACCTGTCCGGAGATCAGCGTGAGGAGCTTCACATCCTCCTTGTCGAAGGCCCGCGTTCCGCCGGCCGAAACATCCGTATTCTTGTTGATGATCTCTAGCGCGCCGATGGTTCTCCCTTCGGCCTTCAGGGGCACGCAGATAATGCTGTGTGTGGGAAAGCCGATGGCATCGGCAATATCCCGGCGGAACCGGTCGTCAAGATAGGCATCCGAAACGAGGAGCGGCTCCCCGTTCTTGGCGACCCAGCCGGCGATGCCTTCACCGACCGGGACCTTGAACTTCTTTACCTCGGCTGCCTTGTCTCCCAGGGCCGTCTTGAAGAACAGGTTGTTGGTGTCTTCCTCGATCAGCAGGATGCTTCCTGCCTGACCTCCGACAAACCGGGTGGTGCGTTCCATCACCGAGTCGAGCAGGGTTTCGAGACTGGCGGCGCTGGAAATCATCCGTTCCAGCTCAAACAGCATGTCCAGCTCGGCCATCTTCTGCTGGAGGCCGGCGTGGGTCTGCCTGAGTTCCGCGTTCCGGACTTCGAGATCCGCATAGAGCCGGGAGTTCTGGAGGCTTATGGATGCCTGAAATCCAAGGGCGTCGAGAAGCTCCTCGTCCTCACGAGTGAAGGGGCCTGTACGCTTGTTCAGCACCTGGAGCACCGCCATCACGTTTTCGTTGTGGTCCCTGAGCGGCATGCACAGGATGTTGCGTGTGCGATAGCCGGTCTGCCGGTCTACTTCGGGATTGAAACGGGCATCCTGGTAGGCATCGGGGATGTTGATCGTCTCGCCCGTGGCGGCAACGTAACCGGCGATCCCTTTCCCGATGGGAAGGCGGATTTCCTTTACGTTCTCGCCCTGGGCGATGAGCGACCAGAGTTCCTTCTTCGCATGGTCAACGACGAACAGGGTCGAGCGATCGGCGTCCATGAGGCTGATTGTCCGGTCCATGATGAGGGCAAGCAGTGTGTTGGTGGAGAGCGTGGACGAAAGGGCACGGCCGATCTCGCGCATCGAATCGATGACATGCTGCTTGCGGCGGAGTTCCGCTTCCAGCCGGGTGGTGTCCGGTGAAGGTTCCATTGCCTGACGGCGTTATCATCGCCAGAGGGGCTGCAGGAGGTCAAGGCATTGGCCTTGACCCGGGGCGATGCAAACGCAATGAAGCGGAACGGGAGTCCAGGCATGCCAGCCCCTTACCAGTATCACGTGTTTGTCTGTATGAACGAACGGGAGGCAGGACACCGCCGTGGGTGCTGTGCCTCGCGCGGGGCGGCCGAGGTGCTGGCGAGGTTCAAGGAAGAGGTGGCAAAAGCCGGTCTCGTGGCCATGGTCCGGGCCCAGAAGTCCGGATGCCTGGAGACCTGCGAGGAGGGTGTCTCGGCCGTGATTTACCCGGAAGGGGTCTGGTACGGCCGCCTGACGGCGGGGCAGGTGCCAGAGATCGTCGAGTCGCACCTGAAAAATGGCAGGCCGGTGGAAAAATACCGCATGGATTTCCCCCGGCTCTACAAGGCGCAGGGGATGGCCTGAGAGGCCGCCGGATTTTCCAGAAGAATGATACAGTCGTTTTTCCAGGTAATGGGCGTCGGGCTTCTGGCATTGCTGCCGATCATCAATCCGGTGTCGGCAGTGCCAGTGTTTCTTGCCATGACGGCCGGCGATACCGATGAGCACCGGGCCGGACAGGCGCGGCGGGCGGCCTTCTACATGGTGTTTATCCTGGGCCTGTTCCTTTATGGTGGCGTCTATATCTTCAAGCTGTTCGGCCTGTCGATCCATGCCATGCGGATCGCGGGTGGCCTGCTGGTGCTGAAAGCCGGCTGGAACCAGTTGAATAGCCAGGCCCCGATCGCCGAGAAGACGGCTGAGGCCGCCATGCGGAAGGAGGACATCTCGTTCACCCCGCTTGCCATGCCGATGCTGTCAGGGCCGGGTTCCATCGCCGTTACCATGTCGCTCGCCGTCAGCACGACGGGGGTCGTCGAATATCTGGCCCTGTCGGCATCCATCGTACTCTCTGCCCTGGTCAGTTACCTCACGCTCCGTGCAGCACCCATTGTGGCAGAATACATTGGCAAGGTCGGTCAGGAGGTCGTCAGCCGCCTCATGGGGTTCATCATCATCTGCATCGGCGTGCAGTTTGTAATGACCGGCATCCAGGCTGCTTTCGGAATTGGAGGAGAGTAGGGCCGCTTACTCCGGCGTTACCTCGTCAATATATCCGCGGACTGCTTCGGCGGTCGGCGAAATGGCGGCAGGGTTCCCGCCCTTGTAGCCAGCGGCACACTGGCCATCCTTGAGATACTGCCGGGCGGAGGGGTTCGAGACCGGCGTCACCTCTATCTCCCCCTGCAGCGCGCACATGGCATCCAGTTCCGTGTCGCCCCAGAATACGGTCCCCCGGACGCCAGTGACGACGGTGGGAGTGCGCAGTTCGAACTGGCTGGTGCCGGTGAAGAGCTTGCCGACGGCCACCTTGAAGCGGCCCCGAAATACATCGAAAGACGAATCCCGCCGGAAAAGGCTGAAACTGGCCGTTTTGATCTCGAACTCCGTATCACGGCCAATGTTGATGATCGTATCATCGGTAAAGACGATTTTCGCCTTGCCCGGATTGAACGACCGTATCCTGTCGCCCTCATAGACGGGCGAACCGGGTTCCGCCGGGAAAGTGACGCCCCTGGACGTCACGATCACCCGGCCATTAACAAGGGCAATGGTCCCGGCCCGTTTTGGCTGGGAAGCGGCGGGGATGACGAGAATGGCGAGAAAAGCGATGGCGGCGAACAGCAGGTGGTATGCTTTCAAGGGCGCTCCTTTAGACTTGGCTGACCGGGGTTTCCAGTGTTCCGAACATAAGCTCCCCGGCTCCCTGTGTCTGTGATTTGCATGATACCCCTTTTCCCCGGCCTGCCAGGGATTTATTCAAATGGGCATCCGGCAGCCATTATTCCTGTCCGACTGGATATCACTTCTGCCGACGATCGGTTAAATTGGAGGCCGGTGGCAGTATTATGGTGAACCCTGCAGAAATCAGGCGGCGGATCGAGGCGGAACTGCCCGGTGCCAGTGTCATAGTGGAGGATACCACCGGAGGTGGTGATCATTTCAGTGTCCATGTGACCGCCGAGCAGTTTCGAAGCTTGTCGATGGTCCAGCAGCATCAACGGGTGTACAAGTCCCTTTCGGACCTGATGGCTGGACCGGGGGCGCCGTTGCATGCTCTGGCGCTGAAAACGCAGGCCCCGGCCTGAAAAGCACAGGCGAATTCTCACGATGATGACCGCGCCCCGGCGGGCGCGCTCTAGGGAGCAGGAAAGATGTCAGACGCACAGCAGAAGATTGACGCGATGGTCAAGAACAACAAGGTGGTCCTGTTCATGAAAGGGAACAAGCTGATGCCGATGTGCGGTTTTTCAGCGACGGTGGTGGATATTCTCCGCCGCATGGAAATCCCGTTCGAGACAGTGGACGTTCTTGAGGACATGGATATCCGTGAAGGCATCAAGCGGTATTCAAACTGGCCGACTATCCCGCAGCTTTACATCGACGGCCAGTTCGTTGGCGGTTGTGATATTACCCGTGAACTGTATTCCAGCGGCGAGCTGAAGAAGCTCGTTGACGCGGCCATCAAGCAGTAAGCCTGTTTTTCCAGCCGAATGCCCGGCCCCCGTTCGGGAACCGGGCATTTCCGGTTATTTCAGGCCCAGTGGGCGCTGACAGAACCGCGGTTCAGATGTTCTTCGGCACCTTGTCCAGATCGCACTGGCGCAGGGCGGCGCGAATGAGCGCGCTTTTGTTCGCCTTGGTATGCCCCTTGGCCTTGAGATCGGCGACCATCCGGTTCAGCAGATCGATGTCCTCAAGGTACAAGGAGATTGACACGATCTTGTAATGGGTGGGCTTGTCCTCGCCGTCGTCACGCGCAGGCCGGTAAAAGGTCCGCTCCATGACGTCTTCGGTCAGCGGGTTGCGTCCCAGGGCGGGCGCCATCGCGAGGGCTTCGTGCTTCTTGTGTTCCATGTGCGTTCGGGTCTCCGTTGGGGGTTGGGGTTGTGCCGCCCTCAGGCGGTAGCGCCCGCAGCTTGCGGGCGTGGGTTTTCGTTTCTGGACCGGAGGCGCTCCACCACGCTGTCTACCAGGGCCTGGTAGTCGAGCGCCGAGGGGCACTTCGGGTCGTATTCAAAGATGGTTTTCCGGTAGGACGGGGCTTCCTTCAGCTTCGAGTTTGCGCGGATTGGCTGGAACATCTGGTCCTTGAAGTAGTCCTTCAGGCTGGCCACGACGTCATGGGTGATCCGTGCGCGCGGATCGTAGAAGGTGGGCAGGACGCCGAGTATCTCGATCGGGTGCATAAGCTGTTCCCGCACGTAGCGGATGGTCCGGAGTATCTGCTTTACGCCATACATGGCGAGGAAGTCGCACGACACCGGGATCAGCACGCTTTCGGCGAAAGTGAGCGCGTTCTGGTTGACGATGGAAAGGCTCGGTGCGCAGTCCAGTACCACATAGTCATAGTCGCCCAGACCTTCGAGACGTTGGCGGAGGAGACGCTCGCGGCGCTTCATGTTCACGAGGCGGATCTCGGCAGCGGCGACTGTCTCGTCCGATGTAATGACATCAAGGCCGGGACGGACGGGGACGGAAGCTTCCTGCGGGGGAATGGAGTCGATCAGGACATGATAGATCGACTTTTCGCCCCGGACGCCTAGCGAGGCACCCACATTCCCCTGCGAATCCATATCAACGAGGAGCACGCGGTGACCTTTCGCGGCAAGGCCCGCTGCCAAGGTGACCGAGGTTGTCGTTTTTCCGGTGCCGCCCTTCTGGTTCATCACCGCGATCCGGTGGACCCGGTGTTTCGACGTGACGGTTTTCACTATGGCGGCGCGACATTCAGGGCTGCACACGCGGCGAGTTCTGGAACCCGCCACGACCAGCTGGCCAAGGTAGGCAATCTTGAACTGGCGCTTGCAGTGATCGCACTGCACGGAGCTGTCGTCGCGGGTGGAAACCGGCTCTCCGGTGTCGACATCGATCAGTTTCGGACCAGTGGAAGATTCTTCGAGCAGGCACGCCGAACTGCAGTAGTAATGTTCGGCGCCGTCTTCGGTTCGATGCTGGAAGCTGAACTGGAGTTCAAAGGGCTTACCGCAGACGCTGCAGGTCCGGAGAGATGGCTTGATTGCTGTGCCGGATTTCATGGGCCGCCCGGAATCGGTGCAGCCCTCACCTTAAGGAACTCGATACACAGGCAATATAGGGCAGTTATGGAACCGCTGTCAACCAGATAACGCAGCGGAATGATTGAGTACTTCCATAAGCGCAGCGGGCGCCGCTTTCCCGGTGGATATGCGCCTCGTCACCAAGCGGGCATTTACACCGGTCGCTGCCAGCGGGGTAGACTCAGCACCAGTGATCATTTCCGCTTTCCCTTCTGGCATACGCCGCCTCTTTCCTGCCCGGGTTTTCCGGGCCGCATGGTTGCTGGCGGTGCTGGTTATGGAGGCGGGTGTGGCAAATGCCGCCCCGGAATCGTCAGCACCCGTCGAGGCTGAAAAATCCGGAAAGGGAAAGACGGACGAAACGCCGTTTATCGATCCGCGGGTCATGGAACTGCTGGAGCGGATGAATCCGCAGCGGACGTTTGAGGCTGGCGGGAACCGGGTGCAGTTTGTGCCGGTGCCCGTGTTCGATCTGGATCCGAACGAGGGGCCCACAGCCGGAGCGATGGGCATATTCCTTGTCCAGCGGCGGACGACGAACGCGATCATCGGGATCATCTCCCCACAGTACACGTGGAACGGGATCATTGGACACACCGGCACGCTCGACTACCAGGGTTACTTCCGGCCGGGTTCCAAGGTTCGCCTGTATGGTTCGATCGCCGAGAGGGTCTACCGGGAGGCGATGTTCGAGCTGGATCAGAATCCCATCTTTGGCACGCCGTTTTTTGCCTCGCTGCGGGCCTCATACATCAATGATCCCTACCGACGGTTCTACGGCACCGGCGCCGGAACCCCGGCGTCGGGGCAGAGTGCCTTCACGATGGAGGATTACCATGCCGGAGGGCGTGTGGGGGTTAAGGTGCTGGGGGCGTTTAACCTCGTCTATGAAGGCGAGGTTTACCGCACACGTATCAAGCCGGATGTGATTCCCGGCGTGCCTTCGACACTGGCGGTCTATCCCGGTCTTCCCGGCACTCCTAAGTCATTGACAGTAGTCCACCGGACAGCTGTGGAGATGGATACCCGGCCGGACGGGGAGTTTTCCCGGGTGGGAACATTCATGCGGATGTATGGGTACCGGAGTTCCGAATCGTTTGGAAGTGACGTGGGCTACTGGGGGTGGGGCGGAGAGGCGCTTCATCTGCGTCCGTTTTCCGAACGGGTTTATGGCGTCGTCCGCGGCCTGGTCGATCACGTATACGGCTCCAGCGCAATTCCTTTCATGCGGCTTCCCGCACTGGGTGGAGACTCCGCGCTCCGGGGGTTTGGTGGCGGGCGTTTCTACGACAATGGCCGCCTTCTGTTTCAGGCAGAGGTTCGCGTGGCGCTGGTCCGGCTGAACTGGTTCGATGTGGAATCAGAGGTGCGGCTGGACCCGTTCTTCGAGATGGGACGAGTATTCCACAGCAGCGGCGATCTGGGCTTCAAGGACATGGAATACACGGGCGGAGTGGGCTGGCGGCTCGAGGTCCGCCCCGACATCCTTGTCCGCGTGGATTTTGGCTTCTCCCGTGACGGCATGGTGGCATTCGTCAAGATGGGTTATCCGTTCTGAGCCTTGCGCGCTGTCGCCTGCCAGATGTGATGCCCAAGCCATCTGGCGGTCCACAGAACAGTCCCCGCTATGGCATGCAGCGCGGCACTCGCCCCGAGCGTCAAAAGCCCCACCGTAATACCCTCGGAGACCCACACCGGAAACAGTCCCATTTCTTTGCCCTGCCTTCCTGCGACCGTTTGCGGCGGCCACGAGGAGATCATGACACGGGCATATGTCAGGACGTGTCACACGTATAATGGCCCGTATCAGGCAATTCGATGTGTTTTAAGGAGATCGACGTGCGGATACATAGGTAATGCACCCGCCCGGAGGTGTATCGGCGCAGGCATAAGCATCCGATATTTTCGAGATCATGCTGATACAGGGGTATGCATTCTCATGGGGACACTCGCCGTTCGGGGGACGCCGGGTCTGGAGCGTCTGACCCAGATCGAACTCGATCATGCGGGTTTCAGCCACAAGTAGCGGCGGCAGGGGGAGTTTGGCACCGGTGAGGTAGTATGACCCAGCATCCAGCAGTTCGTTCTGGTGAAGGATAAGCTGGTGCCGGGTATCCAGTCCCACCTTTCCGGCGACGCGAAAATGGCGCAGGTCGCTGGGCCAGTGGAATGTCGTTGCGGTAAGCCAGATAAGTCCGGCAGCCAGAACTACCGGCTGCATCTGCGGTATATGGGCCAGCAGGATTTGTCCTGACCGAAATATGGCGAGCAGCAGGCCAAATGCAGCGGCATAGGAATAGTGGGGTGCGGGCGAGCCGCCGTTGGCGTATAGAGGAAGCAGCACAAAAGCCGTGTACCAGGCGATTCCCCATTTCACTTTCCGGTCAAACCAGAAAAACCCGGCGGCCGCTCCGAAAAAGAGCAGGGTACCGGCAACCGAAATCCACGCGTGGCTGAGAATCCCCAGGTCTGGAATGACGGGCAGTAGCGACCAGGCCGCGTAGTTGTTGAAATGGCCGAGAAGATACAGCGGGACAGATTCAACGGCAGGCATCGTTACTCCAGCCGAATGATCGGAGTAGATACCGGGGTTGAGAAGCGCATTGGCCAGGAGGGCGCCCAGAACGGAGGAAACGAGTAGCAGCCCGCCGGCAGCCTTTTGCAAGCGAAGGGTCCAGCTATCGCGGTCCTCCATCCAGAGCTGGTGGAGTAGCAGCAGCGGCGCGAGCACGATGGCAGTGGGTTTGCACATCATGGCGGCGGCAGCGGGCAGGCTGGCCCAGAGCCGGCAGCGTGGGTGTTCCATCCCGCGCCGCCACAGGATGACCGCCAGCAGGACAAACAGGGTCATCAGGGAATCCTTCAGGGTCGGAGCCCAGAACAGGACCGTGTTGCCACACCGGTAGGCCAAAAATGCAAACGCGGCAGCAACCCTGGTTTGCCGGGAAAACAGGTCGCGAAGGGCGGAATACACAAGGATCGAATTCGCCACATGCACGAATACCGATACGGCCCGGAGTATCCCGGACGGGGGGCCCTCGCTGAAAGGCAATGCCAGCTTCCAGATACCAAGATGAATGGGAATGGGTGCGCCTTGGAAAGTCAGCAACTCCAGCCAGGAGATCTGGCGGGCAACGAGGGCCTCCCAGTAATCGTCGCAGTGGAGGCCCAAAGGATAGACCAGCCACGCCAGCAGGATGCCAGCGATAAGGGCCATTGGTGCCAGCCATTTCCACGCGGAAGCAGGTATATCGAGGAACTCTTTCAGGGAAGCTCCTGCATGGAGGGAGTGGTTCGCCATCTGTCTGGTTGGAAAAGAATAGTGTGGACTTCCGCCGGAAGAAACCGTTTGGTTTCCCGGCTTGCGCTTTTAAGGATTACGGGTGGCGGGCGTCCATATCATGCAGCTATCGGCAGCGTTACTGGTGCAGGCGGCTAACTCGGCTTTTGAATGTGCCAGGTACAGGCAGGGAATGCCATCGGTTGCCGGACAGGCGGGCGATTGCGGGTGGACGACTCTGACTGGATTGCCCAGCTCAAACTCGAAAAGGTGGCTGTTAACTGTCATAAGCGGGAGCAGGCGTGGATGTGGGCTCGTCGCATATACCCTGCCGGATGCCAGCACGTCATCTTTATGAGCCAGGATCACATGGCGTGCATCCTGGCCTGCCTTGCCCATGCGGTGAAAAAGCCTCAGATCGGACGGCCAATGGACCAGTGTGCCCGCCAGCCAGAGTATTCCCACCACCAGAATGGCCGGCCGGGCACCTGAGCTCCGCCTGTAAACGAGACCACCAGCGCGGAATACTGCCAGCGTTAGCCCGAATGCCGCTGCGTAGGAATAGTGCGGCGAGGGCATGCCTCCGTTGGCATAAAGGGGAAGGGCGGTGAAGGCGGCATGCCAGGCAATTCCCCATTTCACCATCCTGTCGAAACGGAAAAACGCGGCAGCGATTCCGCAGATGATGATGAAGCCTGAGGCCGCGAGCCACGATTGGCTCTGGATATCCAGATCTGGACTGACCGGCAGCAGGGACCAAGCCGCCAGGTAGCTATACATTCCGGCCAGATAGAGCGGGGCGTATTCGATGTCCGGCAGGCCGCGGCCCGGTGTGTAACCGGACCAGATACCGGGGTTGAGAAGCGCATTGGCCAGGAGGGCGCCCAGAACGGAGGAAACGAGTAGCAGCCCGCCGGCAGCCTTTTGCAAGCGAAGGGTCCAGCTATCGCGGTCCTCCATCCAGAGCTGGTGGAGTAGCAGCAGCGGCGCGAGCACGATGGCAGTGGGTTTGCACATCATGGCGGCGGCAGCGGGCAGGCTGGCCCAGAGCCGGCAGCGTGGGTGTTCCATCCCGCGCCGCCACAGGATGACCGCCAGCAGGACAAACAGGGTCATTAGTGCGTCCTTGAAAGTCGCTGCCCAGAGCAGCACCCAGTTGCCGCCGCGATAGGCGAAAAAAGTCATAGCCGCCGCGAGCCGCGTATACCTGGAGAAGATGCCACACAGAGCTGCATAAACCAGGACCGAATTGATTATGTGCACGGTAGCCGCTGCAACTCTCAGGATGCCTGACGGCGGTCCGTCACTGAATGGGAGGGCCAGTTTCCACACCGACAGCAGCAGCGGAACTGGGGCTCCCTGGAAGGTCAGCAACTGCTTCCAGCCGGAACGGCGGGCCGTGAGGGCCTCCAGATAGTCGTCGGCGTGTATCCCCAGCGGGTAGAGCAGCCATCCGAGGGCAATGATGGAGACGAGCAGGGTGGGCGCCAGCCACTTCCAGGCGGAAGAGGGGATGTCGAGCAGTTCCTCAAGGAAATCCACTACCCGTTGAAGCCACTTCCTCATGTGTGGGGACAAGGATAGAGGGGCTTCCCGCCGGAAGAAATGCACGGGGCTGCTTCATTTGCCTAATATACAGGGAACCCTTAATAAGGCCGGTCCGGAGTTTTGTGGTTCCTATGAAGACGCTGCTCAATGCGGTGCGGCTTTATCTGCAGGTCACCGTTTTCCTGTTTCAATTCCTGTTTTACCGGGTTGCCGGATGGTTCGTGGGTGGTCCGACACGCGAAAAGCGCATCGAGTGGCGGAACCGGAAAATATACCGTTCGCTGCGCATGCTGCTTCAGCGGATGGGAGCAACCTTCATCAAGCTGGGGCAGATTTTATCATCCCGGCCCGATCTCCTGCCCCCCGATCTGGTTGGGGAGCTGAAGCACTTGCAGGACCGGGTCCCCCCGTTTCCGTTCCGGAAGGTTGAGGAAGCAGTTCGGCGCAACTTCGGACGCCCGATCGCGGATATCTATGCTGACTTCGACAATGTGCCGGTTGCTGCCGCCAGCGTGGCACAGGTACATCATGCGCATCTCAAGTCCGGCGAGGAGGTGGCAGTCAAGGTCCTCCGGCCGAATATCCGCGAGCAGGTGGACCGTGATCTCGCCATTGCCGGATTTTTCGCCTGGATACTGGACCGGCTGCCGGTCATTACGCTGGCGCAGGCAGGCAAGCAGGTCGCCGAGTTCGGCGCGGCGATTCGTGCCCAGACCGACCTCCGGGTCGAGGCCGAAAACAACCGCCGGTTCCAGAAGAACTTCGCCGGTGTTCAGTGGATGAAGATTCCGAAGCTCTATGCGGAGTTCTGCTCCGAGGAAGTCCTCACGATGGAGTTCGTCCGCGGGGCGCGGATCGAGGAGGTAACCGCGCCGGGCAAGCTGGCGCTGTCACCCACTGAAATGGCCAAGCGGCTCTTCGAGGTTTATATCAAGATGGCCTTCGAAGACCTTTTCATCCACTCCGACATGCACCCCGGCAACCTGTGGTTCCAGCCGGATGGCGGTGTCGTGATGATCGATCTGGGGCTGATCACCCAGATCAAGCCCACATACCTCCTGAGCCATTACAAGGTGAATTTTGCCCTCTGGGGGCTGAGCGCCGAGAAGATGGCTGCTGCGCTCGACGAGGCCTACGGCTTTCCTGGCACACCGGAGGAGTTCAGGGCCTTTACCCGTGATATCGATGGAGTGCTGGACATGATGCGCGGCCGCAAGCACAGCGAGATCGAGTTCGGCGAGATGATGATGCGAACCTTCCAGCTCGCCTTCAAGTACCGCATGCCGTTCGATTCCGACGCTACGATGATCTCGGTCGCCTACGCGACCTTCGAGGGCATGTCGAAGATGTTTGATCCTCATTTTGACGTGTTTGCCTTCCTGATCTCCCAGGCGCCCCGGTTCAAGAAAAAGGCCGACGAGTTCGGCATCAAGGTGGATCTGGTATTCGGCTGAGGGAGTTTGCCCTCCGGCCCCCGGTTCCCCTAAGTTCTCCGGCCCCTGCAAGGGGCGAGGAGTCTCCCGGAATCCCATGCAACGTGCGATTGACGAAACGCTGATGAACGAGGACCAGCGGGCGCTGCTGGATGCCATCCGCCGCTGGCTGGAAAAGGATGTGAAGCCCAAGGTCCAGCACTACGAGCACGCCGACGAGTATCCCGCGGAGTTCGTGGATGGACTGAAAAGGCTCGGTCTGTTCGGGGCGACGATACCGGCCGAATACGGGGGCCTGGGTCTCGACTACTACACTTATGCCCTCATTAATGAGGAACTATCGCGTGTCTGGATGTCGCTGTCGGGGTTTATCAACACGCATCTCATCATGGCCTATGTGGTGAAAAACTACGGGACCGAGGACCAGAAAAGGAAATACCTGCCCCGGTTTGCCACCGGCGAGATGCGTGGCGGATTGGCGCTTTCAGAGGCGCAAGGAGGATCCGACGTCGCAGGAATCCGCTGCCGGGCCGTTAAAGCTGGTGACCACTACATCGTGAACGGCTCGAAGATGTGGATCACGAACGGCTCGTACGGAAACACCTATCTGCTTGTTGTGAAAACCGACATGAACACTGATCCGGCCTACAAGGGAATCAGCGCGTTCATATTCGAAAAGGGTGACCCCGGCTTTACCGTGAGCAGGAATATCAAGAAGCTGGGTTACAAGGGGATAGAAACCTGCGAGCTCACCTTCGAGAATGTCCGCGTCCCGGCGGCAAACCTCGTAGGCGGGTCGGAAGGCAAGGGCTTCTATCAGGTGATGGACGGCCTGGAGACAGGCCGTATCAACGTGGCTGCCCGGGCCGTGGGTGTGTTGCGGGCCATCTTCGAGGATTCGGCCAGATATGCGCAGGAGCGCGTGACATTCGGAAAGCCTCTCATCGAGCACCAGCTCGTCCAGCAGAAACTGGCGTTCATGCAGACGGATCTGCAGGCGGCGCGGCTTTTGACGCTCGACGCCGCCCGGAAGAAAGACCGGGGCCAGAGATGTGATCTGGAAAGCGGCATGGCCAAGCTGTTTGCATCATCGGCCTGTGCACGGCACTCGTTCGAGGGCATCCAGCTCCACGGCGGTTACGGGTATACCAGCGAGTTCGATGTTGAGCGGTACTACCGGGATGCACCATTGATGACCGTCGGCGAAGGGACGAACGAGATTCTCCAGACGGTAATCGCCCGGCAGATCAGGAAACGGTATTCGATCGACTAGAGGATGCTCCGGCATGGCCCAGAAATACTTCGAGGATTTCGCCAGGGGTGAAGTGATCCGGCACTGGCCGGGGCGGACTGTCACCGAGGCGGACGACACCTGGTTCACGCTGCTGACGATGAACACGAATCCCCTGCATTTTGATGCCTACTGGGGCTCGAAGTCGCAGCATGGGCAACGGCTGGTCAACGGCACCCTCGTCTTTTCAATCGTCGTCGGGATGAGCGTGAAGGACGTGTCGGAAATCTGTATTGCAAATCTCGAATATGAAACCGTGAAGCATATGGGCCCCACTTTCCACGGCGACACGCTGTATGCCGAAACCGAGGTGCTGGACGTGATCCCCTCCACGACCAAGAGCGACCGGGGAATCATTTACGTGGAGACCCGTGCATGGAACCAGAAATCCGAAAAGGTGCTGGTCCTCCGGAGACGTGTGCTGCTGCCCCGGCGGCCCCAGACCATCGCTGATCCGTATCCCCCCTCCCCGTGGAGCAAATGAGAACTTGCTCCATGACGCAACGAAGTGGCATGAGAAAGCCAGGCAGTGGCCCAGGTAATAACGAATGAGTGACGAACAGCAGAACAACACGCCGCCAGCTCCAGCGACTCCTCCGGTAGCAACTCCTGCCGTGCAACCCGGAGTGCGAGCTGAAGGAACACTGGCAACCGGTTCGCCCCGCGGCGACCGGCCTTCGCGTGAGGGCCGAAACCGCAATCGCCGCCGCGGCCGCGATCGCAAGGGTGGGCCCCGGCCGGAGGTGCAGCGTGAGGAACGGGGTGATCCCCGGCGCCAGTTGCCGGATGCGCCACGCGGACCGCAGGTTCAGTTTGCCCGGACGCTCAACACCGGGATGCCGCGCCGCGATCCGCTGAAGGAATGGATCAGCAAGGTAAAAGGGGCGGAAGGTGTACTGGTGCCGCTCGGCGTGCATGGTGTGAAGGAAGTCGAGCGCGACCCCGTCTGGGTCGAGGCCATCGCGGGACTCCCCAAGGCTGTTCAGCTCATGGAGCAGGCTCCCGTTGACGGTATCGTTTCCCTTCGCGAGGGGTTTGCACGGCTCCTTACCCGTGAAGGGCTGCCGGTCACGGATAACGAGATGTTCGTGACACAGGGTGTCGGGCACTCGCTGAAACTCCTGGCACTAGCGCTGATCGACCCCGGTTCAACGGTTCTGGTGGAGCCACTCACACGCGCCCGTGCCATTCATGCATTCAAGTCGGCTGGCGCCCGGGTTGAGGTCGCCCGATCGGATGCCGATGGTATTGCGCCGGGAGGACTCGACAGGCGACTTCAGGCCGGTGACATCCGGTTCGTCTATCTCAATCCGACCTACCGCGAGCCTGATGACGCGGTGCTGTTTGACCGCCGCCGGCAGGAGATCGCCGAGGTTTGCGCCCGGCGCGGGGTAATCCTGGTAGAGGATGACCCGTACCGTCTGGTGTTCTATGGCGCTCCGCCACCTCGGCCCATCCCGCCACCGCCGGGCCTGATGAAGATCCACCTGGTCGATCTGGAAATGCTCGTTTCGCCAACGCTTCCGGTGGCGGGAATGGCGCTGCCCGGGCCCATCAAGGAGCGGCTGGTCCGGTACATGGAGACGGTCGGCGCCAGTGCTGGGCGGATTCCGCAGGAGATTGCCGCGAGGCTGCTGAACCATGCCGGATGGAACGTCTACCTTGACCGGCTCCGGGTGATGCTGCGCAAGCGCCGCGAAGCCTGGCTCCAGGGGATCGAAGGCTGGCTGAAGGAACTGGTCGAGTACCATGCCCCGCGTGGAGGGCACTTCCTGTGGCTGAAACTGAGAAGCGGGCGACCCACGCACCAGCTTGCCGATGTGGCACTCGAACACAGGATCGGCATCTGGCCGGGTGAACTTTTTGATCCGGAGTTTGGCGAATCGCCCTATTTTGCCGTGTCCATGATGGATCTGGCGCCTGAAGAGGTTCCCGATGCGGTGAATCGCCTGAAGGCCGCCATCGAGAAGCTCGATACACTGCCGCGTCCACGACCAAGGCCGAAACAGCCGCTGCCGCCTCCGAGACCGGCGCAGAAGCCTCAACCGCCCAGGGAAGCAAAACCGCAGGGTGGACAGTCGTCGCAACAGGGGCAGGTGCCAGGCGGTCCCCGGCCTGAAGGCCAGCGAGAGAGGAGGCGTCACCGCCGGAAAAAGCCACGCGTTCCGAATGCGCCGTGGGCCGGAACAGAAGGTGAGGAGGCCGAAGGCCCCGTTCGTGAGCTGAAGGTCGTAGGGCCCCTTCCGGCAGTGTCGCCGGTAACGCCAGCAGCCAGTGAGCCGAAAACAGGAGAGTAATGCACGGCGCACGGAAAGAAGTGGTCGTCGCGGGCTCCGGACTGTCGGGGCTCGCTGCCGCCGTACATCTGGCGAAAGACGGCCATGCCGTGACGCTGGTGGAGGCCAAACCGTTTCTGGGCGGCCGGACGTATTCCTTCCGCGACAAGACGACCGGCGATCTCGTGGATAATGGCCAGCATGTTCTCACCACGACCTATACGGACACTTTCGAATTCCTGCGCATCATTGGAACCATCGACCTGGTCTGGTTTCCGGACCAGCTCCAGACGTTTTTCAAGGACAGCCGGTACGGCGATCACTGGCTCCGGGGGCCGAATCTGCCGGGTCCGCTCCAGCCCCTTGCCGGCATGATCGGGATGCTGCGGCTGAAAAGCCTCACACTTGCCGACAAGCTGGCAGTCCTCCGTTCGCTACCAAAGCTGGCGGTTGTTGCCGGGGAGATACCCGACCGTCTGGACCGCATGACTGCCGAGGAATGGTTCGACGAAATGGGTTTCACAACGGGCATGCGGCGCGCCTTCTGGGATACCTTCACGATTTCCACCCTGAACGAGAAGCCGTGGAGGGTGAGTGCACACCTGCTCGCGCAACTGCTCCGGTGGGGTTTCGTGGCGGGCCGTAGCGGCAGGGCGAGTCTCGGATATCCGACAGTTCCGCTGGACGAACTGTTCGTGGCACCATCGGCCAGGTATCTGGAAGGTCACGGCGCGAAGATCATTATCGGTGATGCCGTGGCGGGGGTGGAGCTCGACAGCAAGCGGATCACCCGGTTCCTGCTGAAAAGCGGCAGGGAACTGACGGCTGACGCCTATCTGCTGGCGCTTGCCCCGCAGGGGATGAAAAACCTGATTGCCGCGACGGCACTGAAGGATGATCCGTTTTTTGCCAGGGTGAACGGTATCGAAGATGCGCCGATTGTCGCCATCAACCTCTGGTATGACCAGCGGCTCCACATGACGAACTCATATGAAGGGATTCTCGACTGCCCCGTCGAGTGGGTATTTGACCGGACGGCCATGCACGGCCGCGAAAGCATGCCGGGGCGCTACTACTATACGCTGATCGTGAGCGCTTCGTGGGATCTGATGACGAAAACCAACGCGCAGATCATGGAGACGGCAATGGAGGCGATCCATGAGCACTATCCCGAGAGCCGAAAGTTCAAGCTGCTCCACTCGAGTGTCGTGCGTGAACCCACAGCGACGTTTTCCGGCGTACCGGGGTTCAGGAATCTCCGGTGCAGGCAGCGGACCCCCATCGAAAACCTGTTCCTCGCCGGCGACTGGACCGATACGGAGCTTCCGTCAACGATGGAATCGGCCGTGCGGAGCGGTGTGAAGGCCGTCCGGGAAGCCAGACGATATCTCAATCACTGAAACCGGAGGAAGCAGAACTCATGTCCGAACTGGTGCTGATCGAAATAGACGGTGGCGTAGCGCAGGTCCGTCTCAACCGTCCGGAGAAGCACAATGCGCTTTCCACCGCGATGTTTGAGGCGATCAACCGGGCAGGGGAGTCACTGAGGGACAACAAGACCGTCCGGGCCGTTGTAATGTCAGGCAACGGCCCCAGCTTCTGCTCAGGCCTCGATGTCGGTGGCGCGGCGTTCAACCCGGCATCACTTAAGGAGGCCATGGCGGCCAAGGACGGACCGGCGAACCAGTTCCAGAAGCCGGGATGGATATGGCGTGAACTGCCCATGCCGGTAATCGCCGCTGTTCACGGCGCCTGCTTTGGCGGAGGTCTTCAGGTTGCGCTTGGGGCCGATGTGCGCCTCGCCCGGCCGGACGCCCGGCTCTCGGTGATGGAGGTCCAGTTGGGACTCATCCCCGACATGAGCGGCAGCGCGACGTTGCGGGATCTGGTGCGGTATGACGTTGCAGTGGAACTGGCGCTGACCGGCAAGATCGTTTCCGGGGCCGAAGCTGCCCAGATCGGGCTCGTGACCCGGACAGCCGAGGATCCGCTCACGGAGGCACTCGCCTTGGCCAGGGAAATTGCCGGTCGCAATCCTCATGCAGTCCGGGCAGGCAAGGAACTGCTCAGGTTCAACTGGCGCGCCCCGGTAGACGAGGTGCTCCGCCGCGAGGCCGAGCTTCAGATGAAACTGATCGGCAGTCCCAACCAGATGGAAGCCCTCATGGCCCGGATGCAGAAACGGCCAGCGAAGTTCAAGGATGTAGAATAGGGGGTTTGGATGCCCCTATATGACGCTTCTCGGCAAAGTTCTCTGAACGGGGGCTGCCGTTTGGGAAATCCCAG
Source organism: Deltaproteobacteria bacterium (assembly GCA_026129095.1). Classification (NCBI taxonomy): domain Bacteria; kingdom Pseudomonadati; phylum Myxococcota; class Myxococcia; species Deltaproteobacteria bacterium. The sequence continues at coordinate 237,102 of JAHCIT010000006.1, read as the reverse complement.
GTGCCCATACCTGGATGGACGCTGTTTGATGCATAGCATCATATAATTTAATAGTAATTACAATAGGTTGATAGAATAGCCCCATGTTGCCCTATTTATTTCCTTGCGCGCTGATCGCTTGGCCAGTTATATACAGCTAACCGACCAATTGGTCAGGTTGTATAGAAACTCCGAGTACTGACAAAGCGCATCGGAACTGGCGAACTGATACAATACAAACATGACGGGTGCGTCACTGACGAGGCCCCCCGTTGAGGAGAGAAATGCGATGGCGATGGATCTGGACAAGATGGTGGAGAAGTGCGAACGCGGCCAGTGGAATGTGAACAGTTTTGACTGGGCGCAAAAGCCCATCCCTCTCTCGAAAGAGAAGGAGCTCCAGGTTTGCCAGTACTACACCGACATGTCCTATATCGAGCGTCTTGCGGGGGCCCTGTTCCTCGCTCTGTCGCAGCGGGTTGAAGATCCGCGCCTCAAGCGGATATTCGAACTGTGTCACGCCGACGAGGTCCGTCACAGCATCGCGGCTGCCAAGCTTGCCGACTATTTCAATGTCCACAACTACAAGTTCTACACACCGAATCTCTGGATGCTCCAGTTCATCCCGTCATTCGTGAAGGCGGTAAAGACGATCAACCCGGCTTTTGCCACGTCGTTCATCCTGGGCGGGGAGCTTATTCTCGACATCGCGCTGCTCCGTGGCCTTAATGAATATGTGGATGATCCGCTCTCTCGCGAGGTCGTGGAACGGATCAACCAGGACGAATCACGCCATATCGCCATGGACTTCTACATGACCGAGTATTTCTCCAGGAACCGCGGCAAGCGGGCAAGCGATGACAAGACTCCTGGCTGGCTTAAGCCGGAGTTCTGGGGAATGCTCGCCTGGGGCCCCGGGTTCTTCAATGACGTGTTTTTCCGGCCGATGCAGATCGTTGATCCGGGCAATCACCAAATGAAGGAAGTGATGAAGCGGCTCCGGAGGTTCAACGACCGGGAGGAAGTAAAGAACAATCCCACGGTAAAGAACTTCAAGGAGACCGTGGAGTTTTTCGAAAGTCCTGTCGGATCGGCCATTGGCACGGTACTCGAAAAGGCGATCCACCTCACTACAGGCATCGACTTCTCGTTTGTCCGCGCGGCATCCACGGAAAACATGAAGGGTCTCAAGGAGGCCCAGTGGACCAGCGCTGATGGAACCGAAGCCAATATCCGCAACTGGGCAACGGCCTAGTTTCCGGCAGATGGTTCGCAGCGGGCGGCCTCAAAAGGCCGCCCGTTTTCCTTGTGACAAGGCTCTGCCATCTCCGCTCTTCCTGAAGCGGTTGTAGAAGTCAGGATATCTTCAATCATATCAATGTCTTGACGGACTCTGGCGACAGCGGTATTTTAGGCGCAGTTTATGTGGCGACGCTGGTTCATTGTCTCGATTGGGGCCGTTGGTTCTGTCGCGTTGCTTTGGAATCTGGCCAGGACCGGATCGGAACTGTTTTATGAGCGGCGGGAACTGGACCGTGCCGCCGAGCGCGTCGAGGAAATGCGGGGCCGCATTGCAGGTCTGGAAACCGAACGCGAGCGGCTGAAAAAGGATCACGCCTACATCGAGAGCATTGCGCGTGATGACCTCGGCATGGTGCGTCCGGGCGAGATCGTCTACTACTTCCCGCAGAACCCCTAGATACCTTCTCCCCTGCGGACAGTTCCTTCGGGATGGATCCGGAAAACATGGATGACCAGTCCATGCAGGGCATAGATTACTGGCGTCAGCACAACTGCAGCGATCAGTTTGTAAAGATAACTGTCCAGCACGATGCGCCAGATTTCCAATGTCGTCATGGTTCCCGTCAGCAGCACGAAGTTGATGACGAACGTGTCCACGAGTTGCGAGATGGCCGTGGAACCCGTCGCCCGCAGCCAGATGTGCCGCGAGCGTGTGAGCCTTTTGAACATGCCGAATGCAGCGATATCCACCAGTTGCGAAATCAGAAAGGCCAGTATTGATGCCGCAAACAGCCGGAGGCCGAAACCGAATACCGTCTGGAACGCCTCCTGCGGGATCGGAGACCCATCGGCTACCGGCAGCGCGATGGCGATCTGGAGGATGAGGTAGGCGTAAACGGCCATTGCCGCCGCCACGAAGGTGATGAACCGGGCTCCCCGGCGGCCATAAAACTCGTTGATGACGTCGGTCAGCACGTAGGTGACAGGGAAGGGAATGATTCCCACCGACAGGCGCGTCCCGGCAATCGAGAAAAACTTCCCCCCGATCATGTCGCCCACCAGCAAACTGGAAACGAATACCGCCCCCAGCACCCAGTAGAGCTTCTGGTCAGCGGTGAGAAATCCCGGCACGTCCGGGTTCGGTGCCGGCAGAGAACCGGTGGCTTCCAGTATCTCCGGATCGTCGGATGTGGACTGAGGGGGCTGCGGCGGCATGGTTATCCTCTCGTCACCCCGGTCTCGTATGCCAGCCGGGGTCGGTGAGGGAGCCCAGTTTCCATGCGCGGTCCTCGATTTCCTTCACCAGCTTGGTCCGCAGATCCCACACCGGTGTGCCGTCGGCAGCGAGTTCTCCCGCCATATAGAGATCGCGGACAGGGCTGAGGCCGCCAATGAGCAGCCGCGAGGCGGGAATACGGTTGACGCGTGTCCGGTATTCATGAGGCACGTAACCGTCGGCGGGTAACTGGATGGGGTCAAGCCGGTTCTGGTTGAGGGCTTCGGCCATTTCATTCAGTGAGCCGGCAGGGGAATCCGGCTTTCCGGGTTCCGGACGGAACCGCTCGCTGTCGAACCGGTAGGTTACTTCGCCCAGACGTTTGAGTCGCATGAGATTCTGGCGGGCAAACAGCAGAAGGCCCGCTGCCCAGCACAGGAAGGCAGCCGTGACCCCTTTCATCAGCAGGTGTTCGGGGTTTCGGGTTACGACCGTGAAGATCGCGGCGACCAGGAGTCCAGCGGGGAGCGATGCGGCTGTCACCGGCAGCAGCGATGCTCTCACGGCAAGTGCAAGACGCACCTTCGGGTGGCGGAATATCGACTCGTAGGTCGCGGCCTCGCCAGTTATGGTTTCCATCGGCGCGATGAGCATAGCCGAAAACACAAGGGGCGCGAACCCTTGCCGGTTCACGCCCCTGATTTCAGGTGCGCCGCTCAGGCGCTCTGAAACGCGCTCATTTGAAGACGAACTTTGCGCGGCGGTCCTGCTGCCACTGGCTTTCGGTCTCGGCATTCTGGTTTGCCTGTGACTCGCCGAAGGAAACCGTAGAGATGCGGCTCCGGGTGATTCCCAGATTCGCCAGATAGGCACGGGCCGAATCGGCACGTCTCTGGCCAAGAGCCTGGTTATATTCCTCGGTACCGCGGGCATCGCAGTGTCCTTCGATCGTCAGCTTGGCGTTCTTGTGCTTCTTCAGGAGATCGGCGACCACTTTCAGGGTCTCACGGGCCTCGGGGCGCAGGTCGCTCCGGTCGTAATCGAAGAAAATGTCCTGGACCGCATCGGCATCGGCAGCCGAGATGCTTCCCGCTCCGTCCATGCCGTCCTTGGCAGCGGCTTCCTGGACCTGGCCCTTGTCGTCCAGTGTTCCCTTCCTGCTGCCAGCGGGGAGATCACTTTCCTGTACGCCATCGGCGCCAGCCTTGCCCGGTTGCCCGGCCTTGGTGGGTGCCTGGGCGCCAGCCTTCTGGCTTTCGTCTGGTGGCGGATCCTTCTTGCATCCGGCGGCGAACATGAGGGTGCTGAGTGCGAGGGCGAGTTGGAAACGCTTCATCACTGTTCGAAAGCTCCTTCAGCGCAGCACTGTAGACATGTGTGCTGACTGCATATCGCGTGTACCACAGTTAATGTGTGAACTGAAGCACATTTCGCCGTTTTAATGGTTTTGACAGCCAGCAGGGGCCATTTGCGGGGTCACGGGACATCCCGGGGGGACCAGGCGGGCTGGATTTCGTTAGCGGGGGTTCTCGTCAGCATCCGGCGTTTTTCCCCGAAGGCATCACTGAGGATCAGGTCGTAATTCTTCGCTCGCTTCGACGCGTAGACAAGAAAATCCCCGCGGGGTGACCAGGTAGGGTCTTCGTTGGCACCGCCTTCCTTGGAGATCAGCACCTCGTCCCGTCCGTCGGTCCCCACCACATAGACGTTGAACCCGCGGGATTCCCGCCGGACGAAGGCGATCCGGTCGCCCCGGGGGCTCCAGGCGGGAGAAGTATTGTAATTCCCATAGGTTGTGAGCCGCCGAACGCCATTTCCATTCGAGTCCATGAGATATATCTGCGGGGAACCCGCCCGATCGGAAACAAACGCAATCCGCTCACCGTCCGGGGACCAGGTAGGGGAAAGGTTGAGTCCGGCCCCGGTGGTGAGTTGCCGGACCCGGTTTCCGTCATCCTCGATCAGGTAAATCTGCGAATTTGACCCAGACGACTGGGACACGAGGGCCCGCTTCCCATCCGGGGACCAGATTCCCCCTTGGTTCAGTTCCCCCCGGTCCCAGAACAGGTCCAGGACGCGTGCAAACAGGTCGAGCCTGTACAGGTCAGGCCGTCCGCGCCGGTAGGATACCAGCATGATGGCCTTGCCATCGGGGGTCCACCGCGGGGAGGCGGCAATCGACCGGTTCCGGGTGATCTGTTCCCGGTTGTGCCCGTCAATATCCATGAGGAACAGCTCGCGTAATCCAGTCTCGTCCGAGATAAAGGCCAGCTTGGTCGTGTAGATACCTTCGACTCCCGCGAGATCCTCGGTGACGGCATTCGAAAACCGGTGGGCGAGCTGCCGGAGATTCCGGGCGTGGGCGTTATACCGCTTGCCGGTCCGGAACTGTTCCAGCCGGACGTCATAAAGCCGGGCTTCCACGGTCACCCGTTCGCCTTCATCGGCCCGGACAATGCCGCGAATATAGGCCGTGACGCCGGTGGGCTTCCATGCCGCAAAGTTTTGCTCATCGGGCAACGGCCCTCCCATGCCTTTCGGATGTTTGTCGGCAGGGAGTACCCGGAAAAACTCGCTCCATTCGAGGTCATCCCGGATTACCTGGGTGATCTGGCGGCCCATTTCAGCCGGTACGTCCTCGGTCGTGAAATCCACGACGGCTATTCCGATTCGTCTGAATCCGGGGCGGAACACCCGGATCGTTTCCTCGTCCTGCGCGAAGGAGGCAAGCGGGTACAAAAGGAGGAGCAGGAAAAGCAGTCCGGCTGCGGTATTTTGCATCATCTACTGGTCCAGTGAGCGGTTGTCGAAGACAATGTTGACGGATCTGGGGAAACCGGCGGGTGGAATGCCGACGTTCGTTACCCGGGCCACGGCACGTGAAACGGCGTCGTCGAATACGCGGTTTCCTGAACTCTTGACCAGCCGGGAGGCAGCCACATCACCGTCGGGCGAAAGCTCGATCCGGAAGACAGCCTCAAGGGTCAACCCTTTCACCGAGGCCGGAACATCCCAGTTGTCGCGGACAGCAGCGATGATTTGTGCCCGGTAGCTGTCAAACATGCCCTGCTGCACCCGGTCTGCGGAGGCGAGCAGCGAACTGCCCGATCGCCCCGACTGCACCCCGGCAGATGCGCCCGTTCCGGCTGGGCCGGGTGACTGGGGTGATTGTTCTGCCGGTGTCGTGCCCACGGTGTTCGTGCTCCCACCGGTTCCGTACTCTTTTGCCTTGGCGATAGCTTGCCGGGCTTCTTCCAGTTGCCGCCGGAGCTTCTCTTCCAGCTCTGACCGTGCGGATTTCTCCGGCGTTTCTGCCGGGCCGGTGGGTGCCGTTTTCAGTTCTGGAGTCTTGGGTGCCGGCACGGCGGCTGCCTTGGATTTCTGGCTTTGCTCGGCCTTTTCGAGCCGCTTGCGGTCCTCAAGTGACCGGGATTTTGTTTCGAGCGGTATAGCAGCCTGGTCTACCGAAGGAGGCTCGGATCTGGGCGCAATGGCGGCTTCTGTTTTGGGTGGCGGCGGAGCAGGTGGAGGCGGACCGGGCAGGGCGCTGGCCGGGCCGCTCGCCCGCGGTACTGGTGCCGGCAGTGGCGGCACGCCAGTCAGGGTTACTTCCACCGTATCACCGGCTGGAATAGCTAGGGCTCCTGTGCCGTATTCGCTCCAGGGGTTGAACAGTGCGAGCAGGATGGCTCCGGCATGAACGGCGGCCGAGACGGTGAGAAACCGGGCAAGGCCTCTCTCGTCATCCAATGTACTGGCTGCGGCGGATGCCATCTTACCGGGGTGGTCCTTCCAGTTGCTCGGGCTCGGTGATGAGCGAGAGCCGGGAGATGCCGTTGGCCCGAAGCATGGCCATCAGTTTCACGACTTCGCCGTATGGGGTCCGCTGGTCGGCACGAAGATAAACGGTGGGGTCGAGGCCGGGGCTTTTTCCCATGCGGGTCCGGATATGGGCGGCCAGCCCGTCGGGCCGGATGCTTTCGCGTCCAAGGAATACTTCGCCGCCGCGGGTAACAGACACAATGATTGCGTCTTTCGCTGCTGCCGGTGTCGCCTCACGGGTCTTGGGCAGGTCTACCCTGACGCCACCCACCAGGGCCGGTACCGTCACCATGAAGATGACCAGCAGGACGAGCATGACATCCACCAGCGGTGTCACGTTGATATCGCTCATGGGGCCCTGGTCACTGCCGCCTGTGCTGCCGAACGCCATCAGTTTCCCTTCCGGATGAAATGGCGCTGGATAGCGTTGAGAAGATCGGCCCCGAAACCGTTCAGGTCACGCATCAGGACCCGGACCTTCGTTCCCAGGAAGTTGTAGGCGATCACTGCCGGTATGGCAGCGAACAGGCCCACGGCGGTGGCGATGAGTGCCTCGGCGATACCGGGTGCAACGACGGCAAGGTCCGCGGACTTGAGCTGTCCGATGGCGTGGAAGCTGGCCATGATCCCCCAGACAGTCCCGAACAGGCCGATAAACGGTGACGCGCTGCCGGCGGTGGCGAGGAAAATCAGCAGGCTTTCGAGGCGTGTCTGTTCGGCGTTCAATGCCCGCTGCAGGGCGCGCTCCAGATTTGGCGACCATTGCGGAGATTTGGCAGCGGGCGAGGTTTCGTCGCCGACGCCCATAGACAGAAGTTCTCCATAGCCCGCCTTGAATACACGGGCCGCCGGACCGCCGGTCTCGCCCGCCTGTATTGCCTGCCCCAGGCGGTCTAGGTCGCGGACTTTCCAGAACAGGTCTATGAAACTGGCGGTATCGCGCCGGGCGCTCTGGATCTGGCGCCATTTGAGGAAAATGATTCCCCAGGAGACGACCGAGATGCCGAGCAGCATCAGCAGTACGAAAATGCCGACACCGGTGCTGCCGGAAACGAGATCCATGAGTGACAGGTCACCCGCGGCTGAAGGTGTCGTGATGAGACGGACGATGCTGGTTTCTTGCTGCAAGAGAGATAGTTCTGTGCCGCCACACGGCCAGAAAAGACGACCTTGGCGGCTGTCATGCCCTCGCCTGCATCCGTCGTCCGGATACGGGCGCGTTGCCGCAACCCCTGCGTCTCCACTAAACGACAAGCCTCTGCACAAGTCAACGAATTTGGCCCCTTGGGTGGATGAAGGTTTGTTCACCTCTATCTACAGGCTGGAAATCGGCTAGAGTCGCCACTGCTCAGGACCTCAGGCCCGGAAGGGCCAGCCGTTTCCAAGGAGCCCAAGCTGGATTCCATCGCCGCCGACACTGCCATGAACCCCTATCTCGGGATGGCGCTCCATGTCCTGGGGTTCTCCGTCTGGTCGAGTTTATGGCCCCGGCCGTTCATCAAGAGCCGGTTGGAACCGCTGATGGGGTGGGTCGGATACCGGTTTTTCTACAATTTCGGAGTCATCTTCCTGTTCGGAGCCTCGATCCTGTATCTCGTCCAGAAGGGACCGGAGACCGCGCAGCTCTGGAACTTCCGGGGTGAACCCTGGTTCAAACCCCTTATCTATATCCTGATGGGGCTGGTCATGTTCTTTCTTGCCGGAGTGGCGCCGATGGGCCGGTCATTCTGGGGGCTTGGCCGGCCTCCGGAAAAGTTTACCCTTATTCAGTCGGGGATGTACCGGATCACCCGGCACCCTCTCTATGTGGCGGTTTTCTTGTGCCTGGTTGCCAAGACACTGGTGTTCGGAAATGCGGCCGCACTCATCTGGTCAGTAGGGCTTTTGGCATACAACATTATCGGTGTCTGGGTATTTGAGACTCCGAGCGTCCGGGCACAATGGGGTGAGGAGTTCGACACGTACCAGAAACGGGTTCACTGGTTCCCGTTCGTGTCCATTCTCATGGGTAAGGAAAAGTTCGTCTGGGACGAAATGCCCCGGCGGGCATTTGCCGTCCTCGCCATTTGCTATCTCGGGATCGTGCTTCTCCACGACACCTTGGTTTGGCTTACCCATATTCTTCCCCGGCTTGGCTACGTGACCGGGTGGTTCGCCGACAAGCTGTTCTAGGGGCGCAAGTTTGCTCCAGTTGGCGCCCCCGCCGCAATGGGCTAACCCAACGTCCCGTGAGTTCGGCAATCTCCATACGCGGCGCCCGCGAGCACAACCTGAAGAATATCTCCCTGGATATCCCCAGGGACCAGCTCGTCGTGATTACCGGCGTGTCAGGATCGGGCAAGAGTTCGCTGGCCTTTGATACTCTTTATGCCGAAGGTCAGCGCCGGTATGTGGAGAGCCTGTCGGCCTATGCACGGCAGTTTCTCGACCAGATGTCCAAACCGGATGTCGAATCGATCGAAGGTCTCTCGCCTGCCATTTCGATTGAACAGAAATCGACCTCGCGCAACCCGCGATCTACGGTAGGCACTGTTACCGAAATCCATGACTACTTGCGCCTGCTGTATGCGCGAATAGGAAACGTGTTCTGCTATTCCTGCGGCCGGCCGATGCGGTCGCAGACGCCCCAGCAGATCGTGGACCGGGTGATGGAAATGCCAGAAGGGACCGTATTCTCGGTTTTTGCACCCATCGTTCGTGCGCGAAAGGGAGAGTACGCCAAGGACCTCCAAAAACTGCAGCGGCAGGGTTTTGCCCGGGTCAGGATCGATGGCGTCATTCATGAGCTGGAACGGCTCCCGGTCATCGACAAGCAGAAAAAACACAACATCGATCTGCATGTGGACCGGATGAAGGTGCAGCCGGCGCGGATGGAGCGGCGTTTGTCGGATTCGGTCGAGACAGCGCTCCGGTTCGCCGATGGCATTGTCATCATCGAGCCGGACGGGCAGGAGCCGCAGATATACAGCGAGCACATGGCCTGCGCCTGGTGCAATATCAGCTATCCGGAGATCGAGCCGAGGCTTTTTTCGTTCAATTCACCGCAGGGGGCCTGCCCAGAGTGTTCAGGACTGGGGCACAAGATGTTCTTCGATCCGGACAGGATCGTCGCCGATCCGTCCCTCTCCGTGGCCGAGGGAGCTATCCAGCCCTGGTCGAATATACAGGGCTACTACGGCCAGATGCTCGAATCCCTGGCCTCGCACTTCAAGTTCGACCTGGAAACCCCGTTTCGCAAGCTCCCTGAACGGATCCGCAAGGTGCTGCTCCACGGGTCTGGCACCAAAAGTGTCAAGTTCAAGCTGAAGACCCGCGAATCCCGATCGTATGAATTCACCGAGGCGTTCATGGGTGTCGTGCCGTGGCTGGACCGGCGCTACAAGGAGACTGAATCGGAAAGCGTGCGCGAGGAACTGGAACAGTACATGAGTTTCCAGAACTGTCCGTCGTGTGATGGTGCACGCCTTCGCATCGAGGCCCGGTCGGTGATGGTGGCGGGAACAGCGCTTCCAGGCCTGTCAAAGAAGACGGTCGCAGACCTGCGGCCCTTCTTTGCGGCAATGAAACTGACCGAACGGGAAGAGAAGATCGCCAGCCGGATCCTGAAGGAAATACGCGACCGGCTCGATTTCCTTGATGCTGTTGGCCTCGACTACCTCAGCATGGACCGCGCTGCCGGTACGCTTTCCGGCGGGGAAGGGCAGCGGATCCGGCTCGCCACCCAGATAGGATCCTCGCTTGTCGGTGTCATGTATGTGCTGGACGAGCCGAGTATCGGCCTCCACCAGCGGGATAATGCGCGCCTTCTGTCCACACTGAAGCGGCTGCGCGATCTCGGGAACTCCGTCATTGTGGTTGAACACGATGAGGAAACAATCCGCGAGGCCGACTACGTGGTGGATATGGGATTAGGGGCAGGCGAGCACGGCGGAGAAATCGTCGTCGCCGGTCCCCCAAAGGTGGTGCTGGCGGAGCGCAAGAGTCTCACTGGTGCATATCTTCGCGGCGAACTTGGCATACCCGTCCCAGCCGAACGGCGGACTCCTCGCGGGTGGATCCAGATCCAGGGTGCACGCGGGAACAACCTCAAGACCGTTAATGCCAGGTTCCCGGTGGGAACCTTCACTGCCGTGACAGGCGTCTCCGGGTCAGGGAAAAGCACGCTGGTGATTGATACGCTGTATCCAGCGGCTACCGACCTAATCCTCCGGGATGAAAAACCACGGGGGGCATTTGGGTCAATCAAGGGGCTGGACCAGTTCGACAAGGTGATCGACATCGACCAGAGCCCGATTGGTCGCACTCCCCGTTCGAACCCGGCCACCTATACCGGGGTGTTCACGCTGATCCGTGACATGTTTACCCAGCTGCCCGAAGCGAAACTGCGGGGGTACAAGCCTGGCAGGTTCAGCTTTAATGTGAAGGGTGGCAGGTGCGAGACCTGCGGCGGCGAGGGATTCGTCAAGATCGAGATGCACTTCCTGCCGGACATTTACGTCAGGTGCGATGCGTGCGCAGGCCGCCGGTATAACCGGGATACGCTGGAGGTAAAGTACAAGGGCCAGAGCATTGCAGACGTGCTGGACATGCCTGTGGAACGGGCATTGGAGTTTCTTTCGGCCTATCCGCGGATCATCCAGATACTGCAAACGCTGATGGACGTTGGCTTGGGCTACATCCGGCTGGGTCAGGCGGCGACGACGCTTTCAGGCGGCGAGGCCCAGCGTGTCAAGCTGTCGCGTGAACTTGCCCGCCGTTCGACAGGCAAGACGCTGTATATTCTCGATGAACCGACCACGGGACTGCATTTTGCCGACGTTCACAAGCTGCTGGATGTGCTGCACCGGCTGGTGAATGAGGGAAATACCGTTGTGGTCATCGAACACAATCTCGACGTCATCAAGACAGCGGATTGGGTGATCGATCTGGGACCGGAAGGCGGAGATCGTGGCGGTGATATTATCGCTGCGGGAATGCCGGAAATGGTCGCCGCCGTGGAGGCAAGCCACACGGGCAAGTTCATCCGGGCGGCCCTCAAGGGAGCACGGACCGGCACCCTTGGTCTTCCGACGGACCTGCGCCGTCAAGTGAGCCTCGGGATGGGAGAATGAGCGCATTACTTCCCCTCATGCGCCATCCGCGCTAACTTGCCCCGCCATGAATATCGCACGCTTTCTGAATGTAGTTGCTGTAATCTGTTTTCTGGCGGCCCCGGCTGCCCTTCGGGCGCAGGACGAAGGGCGTCCGGAAAAACCCCGGCCGACGGCAAAAAATGCCTCGAACCGCAAAAAACCGGGCGTGTCGGGGGAGGGTGCAAGCCACGAGCTTCGCGGGTTTGCCACGGTCAACGCCGTGATGCGGCGTTACACGCCGCTCTTCAAGGCCGCGCACAAGCGTCACGTGCCGGAGGGCAAGGCCGGCGAGGGCGGACTGATCCTTGAGTTCGCGATTCTTCCGGCCGGTTCGGTCAAGGACGTGAAGATTACCGAGTCCGATTTCTCCAAATACCCGGAATTCGAGAAGGAAATTATTGCCAAGGCCGGTAAGGCAAAGTTCCAGCCGATTCCCAAAGGCGAGACCAAGGCCGTGTTTCCGCTGTCCTTTGGAGGCAGTGGAGGAGAGTAGCCGCAGCAGCATGACCCGGTAATCCCGGCGAACCGGCTGACTGCTGGAAAGTCCATGCTTCACCGGAAGCTGAAGTCCCGAATGCAGCGTGCGGTTTCACTGCCCTCCACCCAGTATCCTTTCCACTTCCCTGCGCCGCTGTGTTTCGGCCGTTTCATTGGGCGCAAACTTCACATAACGCTCAAACATTTCGCGGGCTTCAGCGGTCTGACCCTGGCCAGCCAAGGCAGAACCCAGATTCCGGTAGTTATAGGGGTTCGAAGGACGGAGTTCGATCGCCCGGCGGTAGGCGTCGATCGCTTCCCGGTAGTTGCCCTGTTTTTCGAGGCTTTGTCCGAGGGCAGAGTATCCTTCAGCGAAGTTCGGATGTTTCTCGATCAGGGAGTTCCATTCGCGCACCGCTTCGTTGAAGTTGCCCATCTGGTCCAGCGTATTGCCAAGATTGAAGCGTGAGCTGAGATCATTGGCATTGTTCTGGATTGCGGCCCGGTAGGATTCCACGGCATCACCCAGCTTGCCGCTGGCACGCTGGGCATCAGCAAGCCCGGCGAGCGCAGAGCCATTGGTGGGGTCGTTATTGAGTGCATTCCGGAACGCCTCTTCGGCTTCAGCCCGTTTACCGAGGATGTTGTATGTCTTGCCCAAGTTGGCGAGCGCCTCGACGTTCCGGGGATCGGCTTCGATGGCAGCCCGGAAGGCAGCTTCTGCATCGGCGAATTTGCCTTTGCTGAGGAGTGCATTGCCGAGGTTGTTCTGTGCGCCGATATTCTTTGGATCCAGTTCGACTGCTTTCCGGAACGCGTCCATCGCTTCGTCAAACTTTCCGGCCGCCCGCAGGGCAAGGCCCAGCTCGTTCTGGATGGCGGGGTCTCCAGGGCTTGCCTCGGCTTTCCGGCGTGCCTCGGCCAGCTTGTCTTCGCGGGTTTCCTGATGGGTGAGCATCCGCTGCATTTCGGGATAACGTTCGGCGATGGAGGGATCCATCTCGGCCGCCTTGCGATATATCTCCATGGCATCGCCGGATTTGCCGGCAGCGAGCAAGGCGGAACCGAGATTTACATATGCACAGGCGAAGTTTGGAGCCAGCTCAACAGATTTCCTGAGATGGGCTACCGCTTCTTCGCGTTTATCCTGGACAAGAAGAACCCGTCCGAGGCGATGCTGGGCATCTGCATCGCCGGGGTTTTTGGCGGCGGCCTCACGAAGCAGGGTTGCAAGCGTATCCAGCCGTCTTCGTGCCGGAGCGTAAAGTCCATGTTTACGGATATTGCTGTAGGCATCGGGGTTGTCGGGCTTCGCGTCTATTGCCTTGAAGAGGTAATCCAGTGCGACCTGGGGCTTGCCACCTGCCATGGAGATGGCGGCCAATCCGTTTAGTGCCTCGGCCGATTCGGGATCGAGATCCAGCGCCCTCTGGAAGGCTTCTTCGGCCTCCGCATGCTGACGCAGCATTTGAAGCAGCCGCGCCTGGGCCAGCTCCGGCTCGGGGTTTCGGGAATCCAGACGGGCTGCCCGGCGGAATGCATCCAGCGCCTCATCGGTGCGGCCCTGTTTTGAAAGCGCCTCCCCAAGGCTCTGGAACGTGGCGGGATCCGAGGGGTTGCTCCGCGCAGATTCTTCCAGCAGGCCGGTGGCGCCATTGATGTCGCCCTGCAGTCGGAGCAGTTCCCCCTTGCACCGCTGGGCATCTGCACTGTCCGGATGCAGATCTAACGCGCGCTGGATGGCCACGCTCGCGCTGGCCATGTCTCCGCGGGGGCGAATCGCATTTTCAAGATTGCAGTCGGGGACGAATGCCGACCGTTCATTCTGAACGACGGTCTGGCACGTCTGCATGGCAGTCTCGTAGACCATCCGGGCATCGGTTTCTGCTGGACCAGTTGCTGAAAAACCTCCCGGCCGGGCCCCCCCCGGAAGTTCGCCGCGATAGGCAGGGCCACGGCTGGAGCGGCTGGCAGGGCCGCGGCCGGCCTCCTGTTCTTCCGCGGTCCGGGCGCTGGAAGATTTGCTGCCGGTCTCGTCATCAGTGGTGCCCAGCATGAGCAAGGTGCCCGCTATCAGCAGGAGCAGAAGGCCAGAGAGCCCGATCCAGAGTATTCTTGTGTTCACGGAGGGCATATTTCCTTACTGGAGATGTGAGGACAACTTTCGCATTATCTCAAAAAATAATCCGGTGCGATTCAGGGGGTTATTAACTCTCATTGGCGGTTCACTCGCGATGTCTGATAAGGTTTAACTTGTTGATATTAAACGTATTTTTTCGGTTTGTTTTCTTGTCATTTATATATGTGAATGAGGGTAAACTATAGATAATTATACTTCTTTAAGTGCGAAATTCACGGTCAAAGGCATTTCTTTTCTTGACAGTTCCCGTGAATGATTCATAATTCACTCACCTTCCCCCCACACCTTTCTCGGATAACGAGTAAAGCAGAGCGCAGCTATGTCTCAAGTAAATAGCGCCCTGGGGGGCGAGCCCTCCCGTCACAAGTTTCCGTTTTCCCGCAACAATGTTCGCAAGTTGCGGGAAGCGTTGCTGATGTCAAAGGCGGAACTGGCTCGCCGAGCGGGTGTCAGTTCGCTTACAATTGACCGTATCGAAGCGGGACACGACTGCCGCATGGATACCAAGCGCAAGGTAATTCTTGCACTTGGCCTGAAACTCACTGAACGCCACAAGGTGTTCGCGGACCAGGAAGATGCGGCCTGAGATGGCGGCTGGAACGAGCGTGGAGGTAATGACACCGTGATCAGCTTGTTTGGCGGCGAAAAGCGGCTGATCGGCCTGGATATCGGGTCGCACTCGGTGAAGGCCTGTGTGCTGAAACCGGCCAAGAAGGGCTGGAAGCTGGTCAAGTACGGCGTCCGGGAGCTTCCATCCGAATGTATTGTCGACGGGGCGATCATGAACGGTGCTGCCGTGAGCGAAGTGATCACTGAGCTTCTGGCCGAGATCAAGCCTAAGCTGAAGGGTTGTGCCACCTCGATTTCCGGCAACTCCGTTATCATCAAGATCATCCAGGTGCCGTTCATGACTGCGGAAACTCTCCGTGAGTCAATCCAGTTCGAGGCCGAACAGTACGTCCCGTTTGATATCAACGACGTGAACATCGACTTTGAGATACTGAGCAAGGAAGCCGATTCACAGGGCAAGATGGACGTGCTTCTGGTCGCTGCCAAGCGGGACATGGTGAATGACTACGCAACGGTAATTGCCGAGGCGGGCTATGCCTGCGAGGTGGTCGAGCACGATGCGTTTTCGATCGAGAACATGTTCTGCGCCAACTACGAGTTGGCCGAAGGCGAGATCGTCGCGCTGGTGGACGTGGGGGCGGCCGTGACGAATCTGAACGTTCTCAAGTCCGGCCGCAGCGTTTTTACGCGTGACGCGGCAATCGGCGGCAATCTTCTCACCGAGGAGATCCAGAAGCAGCTTAATGTCTCTTATTCCGAGGCCGAGGCCTTCAAGATCGGCAAGCGGGCGGATGAGGCCTCTGACGAGGTGATCCCCCAGGAAGTAGAGTCGATCATTGCCGGCGTTGGCGAGCAGATCGTGACGGAAATCCAGAAGTCAGTGGACTACTTCATTGGACAGGCGACTGACGAGACCATTTCCAAGATATACCTGTCGGGCGGCGCTTCGCAGACTCCGGGGCTGGTTCGTCTCCTGCAGGAGCGCCTCAGCATCCCTTGTGAATTTGTGAATCCCTTTAACTCCATCATCTACTCCGAAAAGGAGTTTGACGCTGCGGCTCTGGAACGGGATGCGGCCCAGATGTCCGTATCGGTCGGGCTGGCCATGCGGCGGGTGGGTGACAAATGATCAAGATCAATCTTATCCCCCCTCGCATATCCAAGCGCGAGCTTCAGCTCCGCTCCGAGCTGGCAATCTTTGCCCTGGTGGTTTTCCTGACGCTCACGATCTGGATTTACCGGGTTGCCCAGATCACTTCGGAACGCGATGACTGGCAGAAGAAGATACAGAGTCACACCAGGAATCTGGAAGTTCTGAAGCCGGTCGAAAAGGAAATCGAAGAGTTCAAGAAGCAGCGGGAAGTGCTGAAGTCGCGGCAGGAAACCATTGAGAAGCTGGTTAATGCCCGCACGGGTCCGGCGCGGATCATGTCGGATATTTCCCGGATCAAGCCCACAAAGCTGTGGCTTACGGGGTTCACCCAGAAAGACAATTCGCTGACACTTACCGGTGTTGCCGACGAAAGCGCGACGGTCATCGACTTCATCAATCGCCTTCGTGAGCAGCCGACGTTTGAATCGGTAGATGCGCCCGAGCTCAAGGAAAGCGAAGGCGATCCCAAAACTGCCTCAGCAAAGGCCAGCGGGCTACGGAAGTCCGTGGAGTTCAAGTTCAGGGCGCGGGTTTCGACCCGGGCCTGAGAGCAGGAAGGATACCAGAGAAGTCATGGCTGGAGTGCTGGACAACCTTCCCATCGAAGACATTAAGAAGGGTCTTAATGTCTACCTGAAGTGGCCTGTTGGCCAGAAGGTCGGGCTCCATGTGGTTGTGGTGGCTGTAATCAGCGCCGCCTTCCACTTCGGACTCTACGATGCCACTGAGATCGAGATTACCCGCCTGAAAGGCCAGTACAAGAAGCTGGATGAGCGTCTGGTTGAAGCGCAGGCGCTGGCGGCCCAGAGAGACAAGTTCCTGGATGAAATCAACCGTTTGCGTGAGGCAATTGCAGAAGCACAGACGCGTCTTCCGCTTCAGGCAAAGGTCCCCGAATTCATGAACCAGGTAAACCGTATCGGAAAGGATAACGGAATCCGGTTTGACAAGATGGCTCCTCAGGCGGAAAAGCCGATCCAGTTCTATGCGAGCATTCCGCTGACGCTAGAAATGGAAGGCCGTTACCACGGGTTGGGGATATTCTTTAATGAACTGGCGAACCAGCAGCGGATCATCAACATCGAGAACCTGACATTGAAGCCAGTCGATGACAGCGGTGCGTTGCTCAAGGCCACCGTCACGGCCACGACATTCCGGTTTCTTACCGATGCTGAACAGAAGGCCGTGCCAACGAAGAAGGGAGGCAGGTAATCCATGTACGCCGATGCTTCCATACGGACAAGCTTCTTGATCGTCCTGCTCGCAGGCGCTGCGGGCATTGCGAACGCACAGGCACCGGCTGCACAGGATGCTCCCGCCGCTGTGGTGACGGAGCCGGCAGCCCAGGCTGTGACTCCCGATGCTCCGGTACCGGCTGCACCGGTGGCTCCGGCAGCGCCTCCAGCGGGCGCCATTCCGGAAACAACGCCTGCCACAGGCGTCCCGGTTGATACCACACAGATTGTCGGAGCCGTGCCAGAACTGGTCCAGATCAAGCCGGCATTCCAGTACGATGCATCCCTGCCTGATCCGTTCCTTCCTTACCGTGAGCCGGTCATCAAGTGTCCAGAACCGGGTGAATATCTCCCGCCGGGTACGGTCATCCCGGAAGAATGCGGCGAAGAGATGAAGGAGCCGCTGGAACTGTTCGAGCTCAAGGATCTGAAGGTGCTTGGAATCATCTGGGGAATCCGGGACTCCAGAGCGAAACTGAAAGATCCCCAGAACAACTACTGGACAGTCAGGGTAGGACAGAAAATCGGGAAACACCGCGGACGCATCAGGGCGATCCGCGAGGGCGAAATCGAAGTTGAAGAACGCTATTGGGATGAGAATCTCAGGGCATATCAGAGAGTGACGACGATAATGAGCATGTAGGGCGGCGAAAGCACTTTCGTCACCCCGTGCGAATGACAGGCAAGGTTCGGGAACCGAACAAGACCGGGAACACAGGAGATGTCACAAATGCAGTCAGCAACAGGCCTCAAGAGGCGGACACGCAGGATCGCTGCCATCGCGGCGGCGGTGTCACTGCTTCCTTTGCTGAACCTTTCGGCGCGTGAGCAGGTACCAGGCAACTGGGTAGCCCAGGCTGACGTATCCGGCTTTGCCACAGCGGTTACCGGATTCCGGGTCGAACAGCGGGGAGATTTCTCCGATATCGTCATCGACACGAACGGCCGGGAAATCGAGTTTGATAACTACCCGCTTGACAGCCCGCCCCGCCTGGTCATCGATGTCCGCAATGTGCGAAATGAATCGGGTCTTACGAGCGTTGATCCCGGGCCGAGCAAGCTCATCTCCAGCATTCGCGTTGTGGATAGTCCTGATCGGGTCCGGATAATTGTCGAGCTGACAGCCGAGGATTTTGAACCAGCAGCCACCGCTCGAGGCGGCAAAATACTGATCAGTCTTGCCGCTGGCGGTGTGGTGCCGCAGTTGCCCTCCGATTTCACGGCTCCGCCGGTGGCGGCTGCACCCGTTCCGGAGGCCCCGGTTGCTGACGAGTTGCCGCCGCCTCCCCCGGAACCCGAAGCACTCCCGGCAGTCCCTGCAGAGGTGGCTCAGGTCGATATACCTCCGGAGCCGGAAGCACTTCCGGCGGCTACCCCTTCGGAATTGCCTCCTCCTCCTCCGGCTCCTGCCGAAACCGCTGCGGCGGAAGAGTTGATTGAGGTTGAGCCAGAACTTCCGGCCGCACCGCCACCCCCGCCCGCTCCGGCGCCGGTTGTGGCAGCGCCTCCACCTCCTCCTGCGGCTCCGGTCTACCCGAAAGTCACGGCTGTGACGATCCAGACCAAGGGTGACCAGGTCTCCGTGACGATCAAGGCGGAGAAGATCGTGACTCCGGATGTGTCGAAGCCCGCCCCGGACGAGATTGAAGTCCGGATGGTCGGCGTGGAAATGCCGCCCGAACTGGTGTCCGTTCAGGTTGTAGATGATGCGACTTCGACAATCTCGAAGGTAACGTCCATTGCCGATACCACGAATATCCAGCCGATGACCCGCGTAAAAATTGCGCTGCGTTCGCCGGTTGATCATACCGTTGCAACAGATCCGAAGGCCGGAACGGTAGCAATCCGCCTGCCTTCGAAACTGCCGTCAGCCAAACCGGCGGCGGTCGTGGCTGCGGCACCAGCAGCTCAAGCGGCACCTGCGCCTGTCAAGGCAGCGGATCTGGAGCAGGCCGATACGGGCATGGCAGTCCAGTCGCACAGCGTTGTCGAGGCTTCTGCCTCCACGGTTGCGGGTGGCGGACGTCGCCTGGCTACCGCTGCTGCCGAGGGATATACCGGGACGCGCATGTCGCTGGAGTTCCGGGAGGCCGATATACGCGACGTGCTTTCTCTGATCGCCGAAGTTGCCCAGCTCAACCTGATCGCTTCTCCGGAAGTGAAGGGCAATATCAGCATTGTTCTCAAGAACGTTCCATGGGACCAGGCGCTCGACATCATTCTGGAAACCAATGGTCTCGGCCGCCGCCGGGTGGGGAATGTCATCCGGATCGCGCCCAAGAAGGATCTCCAGGTCGAGGAAGAGGCCCGGCTGGCGGCAATCCAGCAGCAGGAGCAGCTTGAGCCGCTCCAGTTCCAGATCATCCCGGTCAACTATGCGGATGCAGGCGAACTGTCGGAGCGCGTGAAGCAGATCATGACGCCCCGGGGCACTGTCTCCGTTGATACGCGCAGCAACAGCCTGCTCGTGCAGGACACGCAGCGGGCGATCGACAAGATCGTCCAGACCGTGCGGGCTCTCGACACCCAGACAGGCCAGATCCTGCTTGAGGCCCGGGTTGTCACGACGACACTCGACTTCCAGCGCGAGTTTGGCATCCAGTGGGGCGGGCGTTTCCTGGCATCCCCGAACACGGGCAATTCGTTCGGAGATTCCGTGTTCCGCAACAACTTCCTGGTGGACCTGCCCGTGACGGCTGTCGGCCAGCGGTCGGGCCAGTCGATCGGATTCAGCTTCGGCACCCTGTCGGAATCGTTCAATCTGGACGTGGTGCTGTCGGCATTCGAGCAGACCGGCCAGAGCCGTATTATCGCCACGCCCCGGATCAGCGTGATCGACAATAATCAGGCTGAAATCAAGACGGGTGTTTCCGTACCGATCACTACTTTCCGTGGCGGTTCGATCACCACGACCTTCGTGGATGCCACGCTGGGGATCAAGGTGACCCCGCAGATCACCAGCGACAAGTCGGTAATCCTGAAGCTGGAAATCTCGGACAACCAGATCAACCCTGGCATTCCGACCGCATTCGGCAACCCGGCGATCAACAAGAATGAAGCCAAGTCGCAGCTCCTGGTCCGCGACGGGCAGACGGCCGTTATTGGCGGTGTCGCCCGTTATACCGGCGGCTTTGGCGAAATCGGCATTCCCTACCTGAGCAAGATTCCGCTGCTGGGCTATCTGTTCCGGACCAACCGGTACAGCGACCAGCGGACCGAACTGCTCTTCTTCATCACCCCGACTATCCTGATGGAATAAGTGAGCCAGGGAAGCGGAACGAGATGTACGTGAGAACTGTCAAGGAGACCATGGCCATGAAAACAACAGTGCATACCGGCGGAAAGTGGATTCGCCAGTTGGCGGCAGCCCCGTTCCTGGCGGCGGCTCTTGTGCTCGCCAGTTGCGGTGATCCAGGTGTGGGCTCGTCAGGCATATCGCTGGCTGCGAGTTGCGCAACGATTGACCTGGGTTTCGCTATCCCTGGTGATGGTGATCCGAATACGAAGAATGAAGTGATCCTGCTGCCTGCGGGGTATCTGTTTGGACGGGCATTTGTTGTGGCGACCAAGCCGAACGGGGTCCAGAGGACGACTTTCGCTAATAACACGATTCTGGACCGGTACGGAAATGTCACGAATGTTCCGGCTGCAGGGGCACCGATTTATCTCTCATCGCTGATTGCGATTGACGACAGTCCCAACCCCGGCGGGGCATTCCTGATGGCCAATGTGGTGGGATCAGCGCCGGAAACCCTGCCCACCGTGTTTTTTACCGACGATGCGGGCAGGATCGAGGTTGATATACGGCTGGCGGATGACATTTTTATTGGCGACGGTTTTTCAGTGGATGTCGCCCTCCAGTTCCAGTCCAGCCTGGGAATAGCCAGTGCGTCGTGTGACCTGACAATGACCGGCACGATCGTGAATGATGGATGATCTGTCGACGGCGGTCTGAAACTCCCGCTACTCCCAGGATGTCGCGCTGACGAAACCGGGCCCGGTGAGCTGAAGCTCCACCGGGCCTGGGTTTTGAGGTTCAGGGAAGACGATTTGCCAGACAGTCGAGAAGCGGTCTTTGTGCGGGTAGAGCCATTCGATCCGGGATCTTGGGGTTTCGTGCTTTCGCACCTCGATCGGTTCCAGCCGGTCCCCGTTCTGGGTAAGGAGAAAAGCACGGACTCCGGAACTGCCCGACCGGGAAACCAGGTTATCCCTGGAATCCTGCGTATAAAGGACGACGGAGAAGGTCCAGCGTCCGTTATGGACCTCGGTATCCTTGATGTTCTCGGCAGCACGCTGTTCGGGCGTCCAGAGCTCGTAAAGGGCGAGTGCATCGCGGCGCAGAGAGCGGAGGGCGGGGGTCTCGAGCGTTGCCCAGTAGATAGCAGCAGTGTCCACCCGGTCCACCTGGATGCGTACCCGCCTGGTGCCGCTGTCCAGTGCCCGGTAGTAGGCGTTTCTGGCGGCGTCCAGTTCGGAGCCGCCAACTGTCCGTATCTCCGTGCTGCCGCCTTCCGGTCCAGACTGGGGCAGGGCTGCCGGGGTGGTCATGGTTTCGGCGCAACCACCGGCAAGGCCGGCAGCCGAAAGGCCCAGCAGCCAGCGCCTCCCGTTCACGAGACAAAATCCCCCTTGCGATAGAGTGCGTGCAGGGTTACTCCCTCGCGGGCGAGGTTTTCGCGGCCGCCTTCTTCACGATCCACGAGTACATAGACATCGTTGACCGAATATCCCGCATCGCGGACATGCCTGATGGCCTTCAGGGAGGAACTGCCGGAAGTGACCACGTCCTCCACCAGAACAACCTTGGCACCGGCGGGAATGTTTTCGGTGCCTTCTATCCACTGCCCGGTCCCGTGGCCCTTGGGCTCTTTCCGGACGATATAGGCGGGCATGGGGCTGCCTTTGAGGAACGAAGTAAGGCTGACAGCTGTGGCGATGGGGTCGGCGCCAAGTGTCGGTCCACCCACGGCTTGGACACCAGGAGTCTCTTCACGGATTTTTTTCAGCAGTTCAGCGCCGACAAGGGCCGAACCTTCCGCATCCAGAGTCACCCGTTTGCAGTCGATATAGAAGTCGCTTTCCGCCCCGGAGGCGAGTTTGACCTTCCGGCGTTCGTAAGACCGGGTTTTCAGCAGTTCCAGCAACCGTGTGCGTTCGTTCAAGACAGGAACATTCCCTTTCTCTCAACCAGCGGTCTGGCCCCGGGGCCATCGTCGGCTGCCGGAAGAGATATCCTCGAACAGCCGCATCTGCCGGCGGTCGGAATTATTAACCGTGACCGGATAGTCACCTGAGAAGCAGGCATCACAGAACCCGCCATCAGCCTGATTAACAGCCTCCTTGAGGCCGCCGATGGACAGGTACCCGAGCGAATCAGCGCCGATGAACTTGCATATCTCGGCGGCTGACTGGCTTGAGGCGATGAGTTCTTCCTTCGTTGGCGTGGCTACTCCATAGAAGCAGGGGCCCGTCGTGGGGGGTGACGATATCCGCATATGGACTTCGGTGGCTCCTGCGTGGCGAATCAGGTTCACGAGCTTCTGTGATGTCGTGCCCCGTACGATTGAATCGTCCACCACCACCACCCGTTTGCCATCCAGGACACCCCGGTTCGGGTTCAGCTTGATCTTGACACCAAAGTGGCGGATCTGTTGGGTCGGCTCGATGAATGTACGGCCGACGTAGTGGTTCCGGGTGAGGCCGTTCTCATAGGGAATGCCCGATGCCTCTGAGAAGCCCATTGCCGCCGGAACTCCTGAATCGGGAACTGCGATCACAATATCCGCTTTCGCCGGCTGCTCCGCGGCCAGGCGCGACCCCAGCGATTTCCGGACCCGGTAGACATTGGCACCGAAGAGAATCGAATCGGGCCGGGCAAAATAGATGTATTCAAAAATGCACCGGCGCGGCATGGCCGGGGCGGGAGCCCGGTAGGACGTGAGCCCGCTGGCAGTGATTTCCAGGGTTTCACCGGGCTCAATCTCACGTTCATAGCGGGCGCCTATGAGGTCGAAGGCGCAAGTTTCGCTCGCCACAACCCATGCCCCATCCAGGCTGCCTAGCACCAGCGGTCGGAAACCCAGCGGATCCCGGCTGGCAATGAGCCGTGTTTCGGTAAGGAATACCATCGAGTAGGCGCCCTGTACCTGGGCGAGGGCTTCCATGATGCGACCGGCCGTCGTTTTGGCCTCACTGGCTGCGATCAGATGGGCGATGATTTCGGTATCAGTCGTGGTACGGAAAATCGAGCCGGAATCTTCCAGTTCGCGGCGGAGCTGGACATCGTTAACGATGTTGCCATTATGGGCCATGGCAAACGCACCATGCCGGTAGTCCATGGCAAAAGGCTGGGCGTTCCGGACATGGGAAGCCCCTGTCGTCGAGTAGCGGACATGGCCGATGGCACTCTGGCCGGGCAAATTCTTGAACGTCTGTTCGTTGAATACATCCGCGACAAGGCCCATACCGCGGTGGGTATGCAGTGATTCGCCATCGCTGGAAACGATGCCCGCCGACTCCTGCCCCCGGTGCTGGAGCGCGTACAAACCAAGGTAAGCGATGTTGGACGACTCCGGGTGTCCGAAGATGCCAAACACTCCGCATTCATCGTGGAAACTGTGATCGCCCATCCGGCCCTGCCAAACGTCAAAAAATCCCGGTAACGCGGCTGAACGGATGTTCTTTAGTTTTCTCCGGCGATCTTTGCAATCGGGGTTCGCCAGGCCTGGTACAGATCCTTTACCGGCACATTGACAAGTCCATTGATCACCAGTGTGCCCTCCTGGACGACGCCAATCTCCCGGCAGCCCGTTTCCAGCCGGGTGCAGATGGCCAGCAACCGGTCGAAATCTGTCTCATTGGCCACGGTAACGACCATTCGGCTTTGGGATTCGCCGAACAGGAGGGCGTCCTCGCGGATATAGTCTTCGATTTCAATCGCTGCTCCGAGAAGCCGCTCGCCGTGCTGGCGAGGGTCGCCGAAACCGCACTCAGCAAGGGCCACGGCAAGCCCGCCTTCGGAGCAGTCATGGGCCGAGCGGATCAGCCCGGCCCGTATGGCCTCCAGAACGGCCTTCTGGACGGCTTTTTCGTGAGCAAGGTCGAGTGCCGGGGGCATTCCCTTTTCGAGCCCATGGATCACCTGGAGATACTCGGAGCCACCCAGTTCTTCCCGTGTGCGGCCGATCAGGACTATCCGGTCGCCCGGCTTCTGGAACCACTGTACGGTGCGGTGTCCAAGATCCTGAAGCAGCCCGACCATGGCGATGGACGGTGTAGGGTAAATTCCCACATCGAGGGTTTCGTTATAGAGGGACACGTTGCCCGACACTACTGGTGTTTCCAGAACCCGGCAGGCTTCGGCCATCCCTTCGATCGCTTCAGCAAACTGCCACATGATCTCGGGCCGTTCGGGATTGCCGAAGTTGAGACAGTCTGTAAGCGCCACCGGTTCGCAGCCAGAGGCAACAAGATTCCGGGCGCATTCGGCAACGGCGATGGCTCCGCCCGTTCGTGGGTCCAGGTAGCAGTAGCGTGAATTGCAGTTCACCGTCAGGCCGGCGGCCCGGTTCACTCCGGGCAACTTCACGAGTGCGGCATCAGAACCGGAAGGAAGGATTGTCGCCTTGCCGACGTAGTTGTCATACTGCCGCCAGATCCATTCCCGTGAACAGATATTCGGTGAAGCCAGCAGCCTGAGCAGTACGTCGTTGTAGTTCCGGGGGAGGGGGATTGAATCGAGGTCCAGTTTCTGGACTTCATCCTGCCATGGAGGGCGAGTGACCGGACGGTTATAAACCGGAGCGTCGTCCACCAGCACTGGGACGGGGATGTCGCAGACAGGCTTGCCATTTTCAGTCACAACCCAGCGGCCCGAATCGGTCACCTTGCCCACGATTTCCACGTCGAGATCCCATCGGCGGAAGATATCGATCACTTCCTGCTCGCGCCCCTTGCGGGCCACAATCAGCATCCGTTCCTGCGATTCCGATAACAGGATTTCGTAAGGTGTCATGCCGGTTTCACGGCGGGGTATCCTGTCGATATCGAGTTCAAGGCCGCTGCCGGCGCGGGAGGCCATTTCGACTGACGAACTGGTGAGCCCAGCCGCACCCATGTCCTGAATCCCGACGATCGAGTCCTTGGCCATCAGTTCCAGACACGCTTCAATAAGAAGTTTCTCGGTGAACGGATCCCCAACCTGGACAGTGGGGCGGCGCTCGCCGCTCGTTTCGTCGAACGATTCAGAAGCCATGGTGGCACCGTGGATGCCATCCCGGCCGGTCTTGGAGCCAACATAAATGACCGGATTGCCGACGCCCTCGGCCAGCCCCTTGAAGATGCGGTCAGTTCTGGCAACGCCCATCGTGAAGGCATTTACGAGAGGGTTCCCGTTGTAACAGGGGTTGAAATACACCTCGCCCCCCACCGTTGCCACGCCGACACAGTTTCCATAGCCGCCGATCCCGGAGACAACACCGGAAAGAAGATGAGCCGTTTTGGGGTGATCCGGTGCGCCGAACCTGAGCGAATTGAGGTTCGCAATAGGGCGGGCACCCATCGTGAACACGTCACGGAGGATACCCCCCACCCCCGTCGCCGCTCCCTGGTAAGGCTCGATAAATGAGGGGTGATTGTGGGACTCCATCTTGAAAACAAGGGCAATGCCATCACCTGCATCGATCACGCCGGCATTCTCACCCGGACCCTGAAGGACGCGGGGACCGCTCGTCGGAAACTTTTTCAGGTGGACGCGGGATGATTTGTAGGAGCAGTGCTCACTCCACATGACGCTGAAGACACCCAGTTCGGGCCATGTGGGTTCGCGTCCAAGCGACCTGATGATCTTCTGGTATTCATCCGGCGTGAGGCCATGTTCCTTCACGATTTCGGGAGTGATTTCGGGATCGGCCACAGGCGGTTACCTCGAACCCATCAGGGTATCGAACACTACACGGCCGCCCTCGGACCCCAGAACGTTTTCGCAGGCGTGTTCAGGGTGGGGCATAAGGCCGAGAATGTTCCGTCCGGCACTCACGATACCGGCTATGTTGTTGAGCGAACCGTTCGGATTGGCTTCCGGGGAGGGCTGGCCGCTGGCATCCACATAGCGGAAAGCCACCTGTCCCTCTCCTTCGAGCCGCTTCAGCGTTTCGGGATCGGCGAAGTAGTTCCCTTCTCCGTGCTTGATGGGCATGGAGACAACCTGGCTCTTTTTCGCGCTTCCCAGAAATGGCGAGTCGGTGGTCTCCACGCGTAACCGGACATCGTCACAGATGAACCTGAGCTGACGGTTTCGTATGAGCACGCCCGGAAGCAGTCCTGCTTCACACAGGATCTGAAACCCGTTGCAGATACCAAGAACCGGTTTCCCCTGTGTGGCATGGGACCGGACAGCATCCATGACAGGCGAAAACTTCGCCATTGCTCCGGTGCGAAGGTAGTCGCCATAGGAAAATCCGCCGGGAAGAATGACCAGCTCTGCACCTCCGAGCGAGGTTTCCTGGTGCCAGACAAGCCGGGCATCGGCGCGGTATACGGACTGGAGCATGTTGACCGTATCCCGGTCGTCGTTGGAGCCGGGGAACTGGATAACGGCGGCTTTCAGGGTTCGATCTCCACGCGGTAGTCTTCAATCACCGTATTGGCCAGGAACTTCTCGCACATCTTCTTCAGTTCTGCCTCTGCCTGCTGGGGGGTAAGACCCCTGGTGGCATCGAGATTCATCTCGATCACCTTGCCGATCCGGACGTTACCGGCAGCCGAAAAACCGCTCTGATGCAGGGCACGTTCGACGGCTTTCCCCTGGGGGTCCAGTACATCCTTCCGGACGGTAACGAAAACTCGTGCTTTCACTGCTTCCTTCCCTTCCGGACTGGCCTGGGGCCGATTTTTTCGCGGACCCGCCGGAGGACTTCCTCATAGGATTCCTCGATCTTTCCAAGGTCACGGCGAAACCGGTCCTTGTCCATCTTTTCGTTGGTTTTTGTATCCCAGAGACGGCATCCGTCCGGCGTGATTTCATCGCCGAGCAGGATTTTTCCGCCGTGCCGTCCAAACTCCAGCTTGAAGTCGACAAGTTTGATCCCGATGGACC
This sequence comes from Deltaproteobacteria bacterium, assembly GCA_026129095.1. Taxonomy (NCBI): domain Bacteria; kingdom Pseudomonadati; phylum Myxococcota; class Myxococcia; species Deltaproteobacteria bacterium. Next base: position 210,037 of record JAHCIT010000006.1, on the reverse strand, counting down.
GGAACAGCCTGAGAAGAAGCAGGTTCACCTTGTGTGCTGTCCGGTCGATCTGGTCCAGTTCTTTCGCTGTGGCAAGCCCGAATACCAGCGCATGGTCGCGGTTGATGGGTGGATCACCCAGTTCGTCCTTCTTGTAATAGTACTCAAGAATAGGCCGTTTCAGGGGCTGGCCTTCCGGAATCCCCATGCGCTTGGAAAGGGAGCCGGCCACGATATTACGCATGACGACCTCGACCGGAACGATGTCGAGGGATTTCACCAGCATTTCCCGTTCCGACAGGCGGCCGGTGAAATGGGACTGCACGCCATTTTTCGCCAGCCAGGCAAAGATGAGCGACGAGATTTCATTGTTCATTACGCCCTTGTTCACAATGGTTCCGCGCTTCTGGGCATTGAAGGCGGTGGCATCATCCTTGAAATACTGGATGACGAACTTCCGGTCATTGGTCCGGAACAGGATTTTCGCCTTGCCCTCATAGAATTTGGCGCCGCGCCGGAGACCTTTGGGGAGCTCTGCCGCCGCGCCGGGAAGAATGCCGCCGTTGCTCATGGATTGCAGGATACCTTTCCGCTGTTCCGGTTACTGGAGACGGTCGCGCTCAAAGACGCGCCGGAAAATGGTGCCTACGTGCTTGAGGTGATAGGCTATGTCGAGACAGCCGTCTATGCCCTTTTCCCCCAGTGTTTCCCTGATGGCGGGCTCGTTGAGGAGTTCAGTCCGGAAGTCCTTCGCCCCGCCGGTCCATATCTTCATGGCGGCCCGCTGGACGATCTCGTAGGCCTTCTCCCGGCTGAAGCCGGACTCGACCAGCTTCAGCAGTACCCGCTGGGAATTATGCAACCCGCCGAGACGTTCCAGGTTCTTCCTCATGTTCTCGGGGTACACAAGCAGTTTCTCAATGACGCTGGTAAGCCGGGCCAGGGCGAAGTCGAGTGTGACCGTGGCATCGGGGCCGATATTCCGTTCCACGGATGAATGGGAGATGTCCCGTTCGTGCCAGAGCGCGACATTCTCAAGAGCCGGGAAAGCCATCGACCGGACGAGACGCGCAAGGCCGGTCAGGTTCTCGGTCAGAACCGGGTTGCGCTTGTGCGGCATGGCGCTGGAGCCCTTCTGGCCAGGGCTGAAATATTCCTCGGCCTCGTAAACTTCTGTCCGCTGGAGATGACGGATTTCGGTTGCCAGCCGTTCGATGCTCGAGGCGATCAGCGCCATTACCGTGAAAAACTCCGCGTGCCGGTCCCGGTTCACGATCTGCGTGGAAACCGGATCGGGGGCGAGGCCAAGGCTCTTGCAAACATGCCACTCCACGGAGGGATCAATGTTGGCGAATGTCCCCACGGCTCCGGACATCTTGCCCACTGCCACACGTTGGAGCGCCCAATAGAGCCGCTGCCGGTGCCGCCGGAATTCCTCGTAAAAGGTTGCGAGCATGAGGCCGAAGGTTGTCGGTTCGGCATGGATACCGTGGGACCGGCCGATCATCACCGTATCCTTGTGCTCATAGGCCCGGCGCTTGATCGCCTCCATGAGATCCTCGATATCCTGCAGAAGCAGTATCCCTGCATCGCGGATCTGGCAGGCGAGGGCGGTATCAAGCACGTCCGAGCTGGTCATTCCCAGGTGGAGGTAGCGGCCTTCCGGGCCTATGTTCTCGGCCACGGCACTGACAAATGCAATGACGTCGTGCTTGGTCTGGGCCTCGATTTCCTGAATGCGGGCGATGTCGTAACGGGCCTTCCGGCGGATTGCTTCGACTGCTTCGGGGGGCACCAGTCCCAGCTTCGACTGGGCCTCCGTCGCCAGGATTTCGACCTTGAGCCAGTAGTCGTAACGGGTCTCGTCGGACCAGATACGGGTCATCTCCTTGCGGGCGTAGCGGGGGATCACGATGGCTCTTTCTGGCCGGCTACAGCAGATCGATCACGTCGCTGATCTCCCGGCGCCGGGCGCAGGCGACGCTAACCGTTTCTGCCCCACAGGCGTCAAGTTCCGCCCGGACGGCTCCGTAGGCCAGTTCCGGCGTATTGTTGACTTCCGAGAGGTGGGCCAGCACCACGCGTTCAAGGTGTCCCTGCTCGGCAATCCGGCCCACGAAGGCGGCGCACTGGTCATTGTTCAGGTGCCCCATGTCGGAACTGACGCGTTTTTTCAGGAACGAGGGGTATGGTCCGGCTTCCAGCCGGTCCAGATCGTGATTGGCCTCGCAGATCAGCGTCTGAACGTCGAAAAGCCGCTCGGCCAGGGTATCCGTGATTGAACCAAGGTCCGTCAGGTATCCGAAGCGGGCCGCACCCGCCTCGATCCGGAAGGCCACGGGGCCCGCGGCATCGTGCGGAACGGGGAGCCCGGTGACGCGGAATGGTCCCAGGTCAAACGGGTCCAGCGGGACAAGGGGGCGCAGCCGTTCAAATCCCGTTTCCCGGTGAACGGCCCGTCCGGTTTCCTTGGTGGCATAAACGGAGAGGGCGGGGTGCTTTTCGGATAGTTTGGTGATGCCCCCTGCATGGTCGGCGTGTTCATGGGTCAGAATGATGTGCTGTACTGAATCCCAGTCACGGCCGATGGAGCGGAGCCGTTTTCGCAGCGTCATCGGCGGAAGTCCGCAGTCAATCAGAATGCCGAAGCCTGCTGATTCCACATAACAGGCATTTCCGGATGAACCGGAGCCAAGCAGCCATATCCGGACCGCCGGCACGGGGTTTTCCTTAAACTGTAGTGGTAGCGACACCGGAACGTGCGTCTCTATGGGCTTATTCGCCCTTGCCAGCCTCACCCTTGAAACGGTCCGCCTCGTCGGCGAACAGGACGTTGAACGTCGTCAGGGAACCATAGATGCGGGTCAGATACTGCTGCAACTCGACTTTTTCCGAATCCGAGAGTCCGGAATGTGCGTTGATTTTCTGTTCCATCACCCTCAGCCGGTCGCGGACCATCACGACCTTGTGGAAAAACACGTCAACCGGAATTTCTTTGGGCTGCTGCGCGTCATTGGCCGGCTTGATCACGATTGTTCCACCGTCCCATTTACGGGCCATGCGGATTGGCCGGGTTTCGCTCGATTCGAGAAAAGCCTCACGCAGAAGCTCTTTGAACTGCTCACGGGTCATGTCGTCGAGGTACATCGCAAAAGGCCCTTTCGGTGGGGAGTCTGGAAGGAGCGCGTTTTTTAGATGAAACGGGGACAGAAGGCCACTTTGGGCTCAGGCCGCCCGGACAGGCTCGGGCCGCAGACGCTCATCGGAAAGAATCTTGCCGTCCATGATCTTGATGATCCTGCGTGCCTTTTCGGCGACGTTGGGCTCATGGGTAACGACGATCAGGGTCGTTCCCAGCTTTTCGTTCAGGGACTCGAAGAGGGCAACAATTTCCTCGCCGGTTTTGGTGTCGAGTGCGCCTGTGGGCTCGTCGGCGAACAGGATGGCCGGCCGGTTCACGATAGCCCGTGCGATGGCGACCCGCTGGCGCTGGCCACCCGACAGTTCATTCGGCTTGTGGAGCATCCGGTCTTTGAGGCCGACCTTGGTGAGTGCTTCTTCAGCCATCCGGAGGCGCTCTTCAGGTGAAATCCCCGAATAGATGAGCGGGAGTTCCACATTTTTGAGGGCCGAAAACCGCGGGAGCAGGTTGAACGACTGGAAAACGAACCCGATCTTCTGGTTCCGGAGCTGGGCGAGTTCGGTGTCACTCATTCCGGACACTTCCTGTCCGTCCAGCCAGAGCGTTCCTGACGTCGGTGAATCGAGGCAGCCGATAATGTTCATCAGTGTCGATTTTCCCGATCCGGATGGACCTATGATGGCGATGTACTCGCCTGCATCGACTGAGATATCGACACCCTTCAGGGCGTCGAGGAATTCTTCGCCCATCTGGTAGCGTTTAACGAGCTGCGTGCCCCGGATCACCCGAAAGTTCCTCCTTGACCCGGTTGCCTTCGCTGATTTCGCGGCGGTCGATGGCCATGATGACGTGATCGCTGTCGCCAAGTCCCGAGCGGACTTCCGTCCGGTCCCAGTTGGAGATACCGGGCTGGATCACCCTCTTGGCCACACGCTTGTTTTCGACGACATAAACGTAGGTCTCGTCGGCAGTGGCAATGACGGCCTGAGTCGGTACGAACGGAACGGCCTCGAGCTTTTCGACAATGATTTCCACATCGGCCGACATGCCATCTCGCATACGGCCAGTGACACTATCCAGAATTACCCGGACCGCCACCGTCCGGACAGCAGTCGAATCGATGGTCACCGACGGTGAAATAAAGGAGAGTTTTCCGGTGAAAGTCTCCTTCGGGAAGGCGTCGAAGGTTACCCTTACGTCCTGCCCCAGCTTGAGCAGCCCCAGGTCGGATTCGTCGATCGGTGCCTCGACATATACGTCCTCATTGTTGACGATCCGTACGAGCCGTGTGCCGACAATGGCAGTTTCTCCCGGGTCCATGTCCAGGCTGACGATGACCCCGTCGAACGGAGCACGGATAACGCCTCTCGACAGGTTGACACGGTCCATTTCTATCTGGGCCGACAATTGCTCAACCAGTGACCGGGCTGCCGACAATTCCTGTTCGGCCACATCCAGGGCGGTTTTTGCCGCCTGCAGGCGGTCTTCTGCCACGATCTGCTCCTTGTACAGGTTCTGAATCCGGTCATGGTCCTGCCGGGCATTCTCCAGGCGGGCCCGGGCCTGTTCCACCCGGGCCTGCTGCGCCCGCCGGGAGGCTTCATTGAGTGTCAGGCTGGCCGCGAAAGTAGCCGTATCCAGTGTGACCAGAGGATCGTCTTTCTTAGCCTTGTCGCCCTCGTTCACTTCATGACGGAGCACCTTGGCGACTATTTCGCTCTTGAGATCAGCGGCGAGACGGGCTTTCACGCTGCCGCTGGAGGTGGAGCTGACGGTCCGTTCCACCAGCCCGCGGGAAACACGGACTGTTTTTACCTCAAGCGGTTTTTTCCGGGCGCCGAATACGCCCAGAACAGCCAGAATGGCCACGACACCGCCGACAATTGCCCATCGCTTCTGGGTGATGGTCATGTACGCTCTCCTGCCACATCAACGTCTATGCCGACGAACTCAAGAATCGTTCCCACCGCCAGTTCATAGGCGGCCCGAGCCGTGTTGTAGTCGGCAAGCGCCCGGTAGTAGCCGGCCCTGGCTTCGGTAAGTTCCTTTTCCCGTTCCAGCACGTCCCAGCTGGTCGAAATCCCGACTTCGTAACGCCGCCGTTCGGCGGTCACGTTTTCCTGTGCCAGGTTGACGTTCAGTTCGGTTGAGCGGATTCGCTGCGCGCTTGCCTGGAGCGACCGGATTGTGCGGCGGACATCCATCAGCACGGTTTCCTCGGTTTTGCGAAGTCCGATCTCGGCGTTGTCGAGATCCAGCTGCGCCTGGGCATTGGCTGCTCTCGCTCTCTGGTTCGGGACAGGCATCCGGAACTCCGCCCCTAGGGCGAAGAAAGGCCCGTCGGCACCCAGGGCGCTTTCCCATGCGGAACCCATTCCGCCGCCCCATTGGTTTTGCAGCTGCTGTAGAGCGGTTCCTGTCTGGGGGCTATCGCTGGGCCGTGCGGGCCGGGCTGTTCCTGAAAGGCCGGCGAGCCCGCCGGTAACGGTCGCATTCAGTTCCGGCCAGCGGCCGTTGGCGGCCGCAACGGCCTGGGACTTCGCGTTGTCGCGTGTGACCCTGGATATGACGAACTCCGGCCGCTGGTCCATCGCCTTGCGAACCGACTCCTCATAGGGCGGATCGAACGGTACATATGCCGGGGAATCGGCAGGCTCGAATTTTTCGGGCTCGGCCAGCTCCCGGGCGGATTCAACCAGCATCACCTGCTGACGCAGGCTGTCGCGGGCCAGTTCGAGCTGTTCCCGGGCAAGGATCACCTGTTCGCGCCGGATTTCCGCCCCTGCTCTTGCCTGGGTCAGGTAGATCGGCGGATCGACTCTCACGCGAACCCGGTTCTCCGCTACCCGCACCAGATCCTCTGCCGCCTTGAGCGAGTCGAGCTTGGCCTCCAGATCCTTCTGCCTGAACACCAGATCCCAGTAGGAACGGATCACGTTATAGGCGGTGCCCTGTATCCGCTGAAGCAGGACCGACTTCTGCCCTTCTTCAAGCCCACGGGCAATCCGGAGCTGGGTCAGGGTGACGCTGAGTCCACGATTCTTGAGGAGCGGCTGCCTGAGGGTGCCGGCCAGCCTGACCGAGTTCTGCGGAACCAGGGTTGTAAAGGGACTGGCGTTCCGGGTCCGCTCATTGACAATAGACAGGTCATAAGTTGCACCGGTGGGGATGAGCCCGCCCAGACCAAAGGTAAGCTGGTGCGATTTGTTCTTCACGATCGGACTGCTGAGGTTAAAGAGGTTCGGCGAGATCGAGTCGGTGTTGGTGTAGGTATATGCGGCCGAAAGGGTGGGGTCGAACACGCCCATCTGTGACTGAACTGCGTGGATAGCCTTGCGATAGTCTATCCGCACGAGTTCGATCTCTTCGGCCTTTTCCAGTGCCATCTGGACCGCTTCCCTCAAGGTCACCGGCCGGGCAGTCCCTGTACTGAGAAGCTCGGGCAACGGTTCCGGTTCGCTTGCATGGACAGCCGAAACTGGCGGCACTAGGCCAAGCGCAAGGCTTAAGGTGATGGCGGTGACGAAGGAAATCGGTAGCTTCATGGTTTACGGTCCTTGGTGCCGATGGCAGCCAGAAAAAAGTCAGCGACGCCGGCCGATATCTCCTCGACCGGGCTCGAATTGAGGCCCATAAGCCGTTCCCGGAACAGCCCGCCGAGCAGACTGAACAGATAACCGGCATGCTGCCGGTGGTCGGCCTTGCGGAACTTCCGGCACCGGGCACCTTCCTCCAGGATGGATGCGATATAGGACATGAACTCCTCGTGTGCGGTGATGAGTCCCTGTACAAGATGCTGCCGGGCGGGAGTGAATAGCCATTCGTTCAGTTCGATAAACAGGGCGCGCTGGAAATCCCGCTCTTCTTCAGCATGCTGGAACATCGCCCGGACCAGGGCGCGGACCCGCTGTTCGGGTTCGAAGGTGGGTGGCGACTGCTCGCGGCAGTAGCTGTAAAACCGGTGGGCACCCGCCCCGAGTGTTTCTATGATGAGTTGCTCCCGGTTCGGGAAATAAAGATAAATTGTCCCCTTCGCCAGTCCCGCCTCCTCGGCGATCTTTTCCATGGATGCAGACTGGAACCCCTCACGGGTGAAAACCCGGCGGGCGGCTTCGATGATTTCCCGCTCGCGGAACTCTTTCACCAGTTCTGATTTGGTCGGCCGGGAGGTAGCAGTGGAAGGACGGTGGGACATGGGGACTTTCTGGGCAGGCGGGAAATGACCATCCGGTCATTTTTATGACTTACCAGTCTAGGATATCATAGGCGGGAGTCAATGGGGCTTGGATAACACGTATTGCTTCTTGGACTAAAACGCCTGTTTCTTCAGTAAGTTACAGCCGATTGCGCCCAAGCCGCATTGGGGATTAACGTGGAGGAGCAGGTTTTGTTGGCGTTGCCCGCCGGGATGGACACGGCTCTGCTTTATGCTTCATCTGGCTGAACTGCTTTCGCCGCCTCGTACGGGTGATCCGGTCCTGGTGCTGGGGCACCGAGGAGCCCGGCATATGAGGCCCGAAAACACCGTGGAGGCGTTCCGTTATGCCCGGGAGACGGGGGCTCACGGTGTGGAACTGGATGTTCATGTCTGCGCCAGCGGCGAAGTCGTGGTTTTTCACGATGAAAAGGTGGAAAGGCTGACCGATGGGGAAGGGCGTCTGGAAACAATGACGCTGGGTGAACTCCGGGAACTGAGAGTTCGTGGGCCACGGCCCCCGGACATGCCGGAGAGCGGACTTCCCGAACCGACTTCCTCGCGCATACCCATACTGGAGGAGGTGATCGAAACGCTCGGACCGGAGATGCTTATCGATATCGAACTGAAAGGCAGGGCAGGGAAACCTGACGGGCTGGAATCGAAGTTGCTTCGTCTCGTCCGCCGGATGGGAGCCGGGGACCGGGTTATTTATACGTCATTCAACCCTGTCCGTCTGCTGCGGCTCCGTCGCCATGGCTGGTCGCTGCCGCTCGGGATGCTCTTTTATCACGGAAACCCCCGGTGGATTCGGGATCGATGGACAGAGCCATTGGTGCAGCCGAAACTGCTGGCGCCGTTCCATGAGAATATCGGCATCGAAATGATGCGCGATGCGGCCCGGGACGATCTTTCGGTCTGGACCTGGACGGTAAACCGCCCGGAAGACGCACGTCGGGTGGCAAAGCTGGGTGTCAGGGCGATCATCACGGATGACCCCGCAAAGCTGCTCGCCCTGGATCTCAAGGCCGGTACATGACCAAAAACCGCTCACCGCTGGAGATTCTGGATTCTGTGCTCGGGGCGATATCCCGGGGCGGTTATGCCTCGCTGGCTCGTTCTCATGGACTTGAGCAAACCCTGGCTGGTGCGGCCCAGAGGGGACTGGAGGAAGCGCCAGCTGCGCCGGAAAGCTTCAGTGAAATCCTGAAGCTCGCTCAAGGACTGGATACCCAGCCGCTGGCTGCCCGGCGAAACCGTCTGGAGCGGATGCAGGCGATTGTGGAAAGGCTGCGCAGCCCGGCGATGTTTGAGGTGAGCCGGCCGGCAGCCCGGCCTGTTGCGAAGCCGGCAAATGTGCCCGCCCCCCCAGCAACCAGGAAATCTCCAGCGGCGAAGAGAGCATCCTCCGGAAGCGGCCCCGGTCTCAAGGATGAAGTGAAATGGGTGAAGGGTGTTGGCCCCAAGCTGGCGGGTGTTCTGGAACGCCTGGATATCCACACAGTGGAGGATCTGCTGTTTCACTTGCCGGTCAGGTATGACGATCTTCGTCATGTGACACCTATCCGGGATCTTGTGCCCGGCATGCAGGCCGTCGTGGTGGGCGAAGTGACCCGGATGGGGCGGTTTGGCCGCAACGGGCGGGAACTGGTCGTCCGTGACAGCACAGGAGAACTCACCTGCAAATGGTTCCAGGGGTTTGAGCGTGTCCGTGCTGCACGGGCCAAACCGGGTGACCAGGTTCGGGTAACCGGGGATTGCCGTCAGTTTCGCGCCCAGCGGGAATTTCATCACCCTGACATCGAGTTTGCCGAAGAACCATCACATGTCCCAGGCGGAATTATCCCCGTCTATCCCCTTACCGAGGGGCTTCACCCCAAGCAGCTTCGTGCGGCCATAGCGAATGCGCTTCAGCTTGGCGTTGAGGGATTGAGTGACGGGTTGGAAACAGTGAAAGGTATTTCATTGCCTCCGATTCCGCTTGGCGAAGCGGTGCGCCGTCTGCACCAGCCACCCGATGACAGCGATATAGAAAAGTATCTTGTCCGCATGTCCGAGGCACATGAACGGCTCCGGGTGCACGAGGCATTTTTCCTTGCATTGGGGCTCGCCATTCGCCGCCGCCAAACGGCAGAGGTGACAGGTATCAGTATTCCGGACAACGACACCCTGCTGGCGCCGTTTATCAGTAATCTCCCGTTTGAGCTGACTGGCGCCCAGAAGCGGGCGATTGCCGAAATCCGCAGGGACCTTGTCCAGCCTCGGCCGATGAACCGGCTTCTGCAGGGCGATGTGGGTGCAGGGAAAACCGTTGTTGCGCTGGCCGCCGCGCTGGTTGCCGTCGGGGCAGGCTATCAGGCCGCGCTCATGGCACCGACGGAAATACTCGCCGAGCAGCACTTCCAGACGATGACCAAGCTTGTGCAGGGCCTGGATGTACCCGTCGCATTGCTGACCGGTTCGCAGAAGCTCTCTACCGAAAGCCTCGTTCCGGCGCGGGTTTATCACGAACTGGCGCGTGGGACGCCCATGATTGCCGTTGGTACTCACGCGCTCATTCAGGAAAAGGTGACGATCGGGAAACTCGCATTTGTCATTATTGACGAGCAGCACCGGTTCGGTGTCGAGCAGCGCCGAACACTGCTGAGCAAGGGGTATATGCCGGATGTGCTGGTAATGACGGCTACTCCGATCCCGCGCACGCTGGCCCTGACGGTTTATGGGGATCTGGAGATTTCAACGCTGGATGAACTGCCTCCTGGCAGGCGTCAGGTGCAGACCGTGATCGCCGGCGATGGCTCGGAGATGAAACTTTGGGACGCGGTGGCCCGCCAGCTCGCAGAGGAGCGTCAGGCATATGTGGTTTACCCGCTGGTATCGGAAAGCGAGCTGATCGATCTCAAGGACGCCGAACGCGGCGTAAAGGAGATCACGTCCCATTACATCCCCGGTGCCAGAGTGGGGCTGCTTCATGGCAGGATGAAGCCAGCCGACAAGGACAAGGCCCTTGGGGATTTCCGTGCCGGGCGTACCCAGGTTCTTGTGTCCACAACGGTAATCGAAGTCGGAATAGACGTACCGAATGCTACGGTGATGGTAATCGAGCACGCCGAACGGTTTGGACTCGCACAAATCCATCAGCTCCGGGGACGTGTCGGCCGGGGAGGAGCCCAAAGCTACTGCTTCCTGGTTCCCAGTGCGGGGATCTCGGCCGAGGGCCACCGCAGGCTTCAGGTGCTTGCTTCAACGAATGATGGTTTCCGGATCGCGGAAGCAGATCTGGAAATCCGCGGTCCTGGGGAGTTTCTTGGAACCCGGCAGTCTGGTTTGCCGGAGTTCCGTGTCCTGAATCTCGCCCGCGACCTGGACCTGCTGCAATCCTGCCGGGAGGCAGCCGCACGGCTTCTGGAGGCCGATCCCGGGCTCCAGAAACGCGAAAACGGCCAGATCCGGACTCTGCTGCTGGAACGGTGGAAAGGGAAGATCGAATTTTCAGGTGTGGCGTAAGATCAGGGTCAGTAGCTGACGCCAAACTTCTCGGCGATATATTTCTTGACGATATCTCCATAATAGCCCATCTGCTCGCGGGCTTTTTCGACAAAATAGTCTTCAGCCCGGCTGCGGAGGAACCCCGGTCCCCGGGTTGCTTCAAGCTCAAGATTCACGATCCGGCGCGTGCCCTGTTCACCCTCAGGGACAAGCTCAATGCGGGCCCGGCTGCGGGAAACAGAACTGCTGCCGCGGAATTCGTACCGCCATTCCTTCTTGAAGAATACCTGTTCCTCTTCGGTCTGCGGCTGGACGGCCGAGGTCAGCAGCTTGAGGAAACCGGGTGCCTCGATGGACATGGTGGTGCGGGTCCGGATGAGCCGTGTGGTCTCATCCTCGCGCCGCTCGATCACCTCGATGGCGGAAACATGGGGATGGTGCTGGATCACGTAGCTCCGGAACTCGTCCCCATCATAGATGGTCATGAACTGCTCACGGGGGATCGGGGCCACCAGTTCCAGACGGACAGTTTTCATTGGAAAAACTCCTTGCCGCCGCCACGCGTGGTGGGATTATGTGTACTAGGCTGGCGGAAGCAAGATTCCATGTCAGTTCGGCATGTGAAAATGGTGTTATTATTTCCCGGCGGCGGCCGGGTTCTTCCGGAATGTCCGGATAGGCTATCCTGCAAACCTGTATGGACGATGCCAGAAAAGCCGATCTGATCCGGCGGGCCCGGGAAAAGGCGTTTCTGCTCTATGAGGGCAGGATCACCCCGCATCGTTCCTGTGGCATTGCCATTGCCGAGACATTCGGCCTTGGTACGCGGCCCTATCAGGCATTGCGGAAGGGCGGTATCACGGGTGAAGGGGAGTGCGGGGCGGTCAAGGCGGGGGAACTGGTCCTGGGCGAACTGCTGGGCGACCCGGATCCTGCGGGAAAGGTTACGGACCGGCTTCGACAGGCAATTCTCCACTATCAGCAGATCGTGCGCGTGCGGATGGACAGGGGCCGGGCCCAGTCGATTGTCTGCAATGATTTGACCGGGCAGTTCGCGGACTTTATGGGCCCGGATCGCCAGCAATTCTGTACGAATATCGCCGCTGTAGTCGCGGAGTGTGCCGCTGAAGCAATCCTTGCCGTGGAAGGCGAGTTTGAGGTGACGCCAGTCAAAGAGGCTTGATCCGGTCCACCTCAGTCCCCGGCCCCGGTTTCTCCATAATAGACCCCCTGGATCAGGTCAGTCTCGTGATGTTCGTGATGAGAGAACTTGTCAACGAAGCTCTGGACATGCTTCTGGAGCGTTTCCAGATCCAGTTCGATGCACCGCGCACGTATCCACCGGAGCTGGCCGATCATGTTGCCGTGTTCCGTGAGCAGCCGCTCTACGTCGGCTGCAAGTGCTGGGCGGCGCTTCACGACATCGGTCATGAATCCGCCCCGTTCCTCATACTGGAAATGCCGCTCGAGTTTCTGGATGAGCGTCCCCATTAGTTCATTGAACAACCGCCGTTTCTGAGCTTCCGGTAGCAGCCCGATACTGGTTCGGATAACGGCTCCCAGCCGGTCCACGATTGCCACGATGTCGTGGTGCTGTTCGATCAGAGCCTGGGTGGCGGCGTTTTCAGAGCGGTCTTCCAGCAGCCTTGTCGGTTCTTTCCCCTCCAGGAGAAGCTGATGGGCCGAGGGGGAGGTTTTTATGCGGCTGGCAATTTCTGCCGCCTTTTCCGCCTTGGCGCGGCGTTGCTGTTTCACTGTCATTGGTACTTCCCCTTTTTCTTCCGCAGGAAGGGGCAGCAAATACCGGGCCAGCCACGACTTGGCAGAAGGCGCATAATTCCGGGGCCATTGTGCAGGTATGGCCAGCCTATTAGGGTCAGGAACGACGGAAAATTCCCTATGGGGATGGGAAAATTTTCCCAAAGCCATCAGCAATATGGAGAGTCACTGTCCCGGTTGCTTTCGATAAACTCGGGCGGGAGACTGCCACAGTGTGTTCCGGAGAAGACCCGCGATTGAAAGCCGTATGGGTGGCCGTGGCGGGCCTTTTCATTGCCGGACTGATCTGGATCGGTGGCGGTCCAGGGTTCCTCGTCGATGACCTGTATAGTGCGAATTTCGCCCGTAGCTGGAGCTGGACTGAAATCCTGTTCTGGAAACTGGGAACATATCCGTCGGTACCACCCTACTGGAAAATCGCCATCTGGCTGAGCCCTGAGGAACCGTACCGGTGGGTTCGGGTATGGATTGCCTGCATGCACGGACTGAACGGCGTGTTCGTTTTCCTGCTGGCGAAGCGGATGTTTGACGGATCGATTGCCCTCTGGCTTCCCATCCTGTTTGTCATGCACCGGCCAGGAAGCGAATCGGTGCTATGGGCCGCTGGAAGCCTGGAAGTGCAGATGACCACGCTGCTCCTGGGGTCGCTGCTCTTGTGGATGAATGGTATCAGCAGGGGCAGACTGCTCTGGCCGGCAGTTGGGCTTGCCGCTATGGCAATGATCTTCAAGATATCCGCACTTCTATTTCCCGCCGTGCTGGCCACTGCGGCGTGTGCCCTGGCCCGCCGAACAGAATGGCCGCGGCTTGGTGCATGGGTGGCGATACTTGCGGTGGTGAACGCCGCTTTGCTGGTGGTATCTGTCTGGAGATCGGACTCACTTCATGCGGCAAGCGCCATGGCCGAGGGCGTGGCAGGGGTTAGTGCCCTTCCGGTGCTGGCAGGATCAATCCTCCGGCTTTTCCTGCTGGTTAATCCGTCAGGATTTCCAGGCCCGTATCCGGTGCTGGCATTGACGCTGGGTGTGTTCACTGCCGCAGGATGGGTAATCTGGAGGGGAAGCCCGGCTGCCCGGATGGGCATTGTGTGGGTAATGGCGCTCTTGTCGTTCCCGGTAATCGTCCGGGGTATCGCGCAGCCTCGCTACGAGTATGCCGCGGCTTTTGGTGCCATCCTGATTGTCGGTGCCTTGATTGAGTGGGTGCGCGAGCGCACCCCACTCGCCGGGAAAGCCGTCATGGCTGGTGTTGGCCTGTGGCTGGCGGTGAACGCAGGGCTCTATGTGCGCGATGCTGCAACAAACCAGCGTTGCGGCCTTTTGAATATCGAAGCCCGAAACCTGCTGGCTGCCAGTATGGAAAAGATCCGGGATGCCGGTGGACTGACAGTTATAAACCGGCCACCGGTTGTACGTCATACCGACATACTGGAATACGATCATCGTCTGCCGGTAGCGGTTCGATTTGAACCGCATTGCCCTGATGAAGCGCAATTCCCCTGCCTGATATACCCCCGCCGGGTGAATGTGGCATCCGAGTGCCCTTCCGAAGCTGAATTCCCTTTCGCCCGGTGGGATTTGGCGCACTAATCTTTCTGGGGCAGGGGTTTGCAATTGGAGCCGGCTTTGATAGTTTGGAAATAAGGTACTGCGCCTATGTCCGTGGAGCATATCAAGGAACCGAGAGAACGGCTTGTTGCGTTGCTGTTCAATATCGGGGGGTTGATGGAGACAGTGGTCAACCGTCAGGTCTTCCGGCAGTTCGACCTGTCTAACGCCCAGTACGAAGTGCTGCGTATTCTGGCCGATCGCTCGGTCCCCATGAGCCTGACGGACCTGTCCCGGATGCTGGTGGTTTCCAACGCCAATGTGACCGGCCTTATTGACCGGATGGAGTCGCAGGGACTTGTGAAGCGCAAGACGAATCCTGCTGACGGGCGAGTGCGCCTTATTGATCTGTCGGCGGCAGGCCGCAGCAAATTCAAGCAGGCACACAAGGTTCATCTGGACGGTATCGCCGAGTTTCTCCAGGCATTTACTGACGACGATGTACGCCATCTGCTCAAATCCCTGGAAATACTCCATATGCGAGCGGAGGCTGCTGCCGTGGGTATGTACAAGTTGCGGTGCAATCCCGATTCCGACGAACTTCCAAAGGCGGATAACAGCGCCTGATCCCCGGTATCCAGCGTTCGACAGGACCAGCCAGTCCCGCTAGGCTTGGCTCCATCACGCAATTTACGGATGATCTACATGAGTAATCAGATTCCACGTCTGGAAATGCCGGACATGTCGCCAGAACTCTCCCGTCGCCTTGCTCCGCGGGTCGAGCGTCTCGGGTATCTGGGGGAGTTTTTCAAATGTGCAGCAAGCCAGCCCGGCGTCCTGTTGTCGTTCATGCAGTTGACAGACGAACTGAAGGCCGCGCTCCCCGACAATCTGACGGAAATTGTCGCCCTGACGGCGGCCACCGAGGCCGGGAACCCTTATGAGCGGCATCAGCACGAGCGTTTATGCCTCAAGCTCGGTTTTAGCCGGGAATGGATTTCCGGAGTCATTTCCCTCCACCCCGCCGCCGGCCTGCTGAAGGCTGATGAGGCGGCGGTACAGCGTCTTGCACTGGCCGCCATCAGGACACTCGGCCGGGGTTGCCGTGCTGAACTGGACGAGGCTGTTGGCAGCATTGGTCCGGAAAAGACGGTTGCCGTACTGATGCTGATTGGCCGGTATCTGACGCATGCGATTTTTGTGAACAGTCTGGGGCTGACGCCACCTGTTCCGTCCATTTTCACGGAGAAGACTGGGTGATGGGCGGAACCTTTCTCTGGATTACCGAGAAGGAAGTAGCCGGTGCCGTCAGCATGTCTGGCGCCATTGCGGCCCTGGAGCGCGGGCTCAGGATAGAGGCCCAGGGGAAGGCCCGAAACATGGTCAAAACCCATGTAAATTTTGGCGGCCACGGGAATTTGCACGCGATCGGGGCGGCATTTGACGAGAGTGAGCTTTCGCCTGCCGTAGTTGGCACAAAGACATGGGCCCACACTCCGGGCGGAGCCATGCCGGTTCTGGTGATGATTGATGGCGCTAATGGTGCCCTGATCGCCGTTATTGAAGCCTTCGCGCTGGGCCAACTGCGTACGGGCGGTATTTCCGGTGTGGCCACCAAGTGGCTTTCCAGCCCGGAAGCGGACGAACTGGCGGTAATCGGTGCTGGCAAGCAGGCGCTTCCGCAGGTGGCAGCTGTTGCGTGTGTGCGCAAGCTGAAGCGGGTCCGGGTGTTCAGCCCGACGGCTGAAAAGCGGGAAGCATTCGGCGGCATTCTCCGAAAAAGGTTCCCCGGTACCGAGGTCGTGGTTGCTGGCTCAGTGGCGGAGGCAGTGAAGGGGGCGCCGGCAGTGACGCTGGTTACACGAGCCACCGAACCCTTTCTGGGAGCGAGAATGCTGGCTGCCGGGACACATGTGAATGCGGTGGGTGCTATTACGCCCGAGCGGGCCGAATTTCATCAGGACCTGTTTCCCAGAGCTCACCGCATGGCGGCTGACAGCGTGGACCAGATGAAAAAACTCTCGCGCGAATTCCAGGACCATTTCGGAGAGGATGCGACCGGCTGGAAAAGTCTCGAAAGCCTTGCCTCGGTGGTTGCCTCCGGAAAAGGGCGCTCGCCGGGCGATGACCTGAGCTTGTTCAAGGCGATGGGAGTGGGTATTTCGGACCTTTCGATCGGTATCGAGGTGCTGCGTGCCGCCCACGCCGGCAAATTCGGCAGGGAACTGCCGCTTCCCCAGCGCGCGGAAATCCGCTTTGATTGAGCCGGGGTAACCGGAAATGGAGATGTCATGAGCGACGAGCGTTTGAAGGCAAAATTCATCAATAGAACAGGTGCTTCTGCGCCGGAGCTGAAGCTGATCGACCCGGTCCTCATAACAAAAGAGGAACTTGAAGCCGAGATGGAACGGCTGGCGTCGTTGCCGGTGCCGGCAAACGGCCGGCGGATGTCGGTTATTGCCCATCCCCATACGGGCGTGGGCGACGGACTGGCACCGGGAACCCAGGTGACGATTTCCGTGCTGAAACCGGGCGAGCGGACGAAACCGATCCGCCACAATTCATCGCAGGTTAATTTCTGCATTCGTGGCGGCGGACACTCGGTCATCAATGGCAAGCGGGTGGTATTCAGGCAGTATGACGTCTGGAACACCCCCTCGATGAATATCTACGAGCACGTGAACGATACCAAAGAACTCCAGGTCCGCCTTGCCTATAGCAATGCCGCATTGCTGGAGAAGATGAACATCCACGTGGTTGATGACGATCCTTATGGTCCTAAAACAGTATCTGAACACCGTCCCGCCGGTGGCGAAGGTCACGGCGGGAATATGGAAAATCCGTTCGGGACATTCCAGATTACCGACGAAGGCGCATGGCTGATGCCATATGAAAAACTGGTGAATCCGGATGTCGTCGAGTGGCCTGTACTTCACTGGCCGTGGGAGAAGGTGAAGGCAAACCTGGACCGGCTGGCAGGTCTGGGCCAGGAATACCGGGGGAGGCGGCTTTACCTCTTATATCATCCGGCTTCAGGACGTCTGAACGGGACGTCACCCACATTTTTTGCCACCATTACGCTTCGGCCGCCAAAGATCGTGGACAGGCCCCATCGGCATTCTTCATCGGCGATCAACTATTTCTTCTCCGGCAGCGGGCACAGCCTCGTGGACGGAAAGCGGTATCATTGGAAGGCAGGAGATCTGATGCTGACCGCACCCGGCTGGGCGATCCACAATCACGCCTCGAACGATGAGCCCGTTTACGAGCTGACTATCCAGGACAGCCCGCTGAACATTTCAATGGACTCGCTCATGTGGCAGGAAGACCTCGGACGTCCGTTTTCCATGCTCGGTTCGCAGAAGGGATTTGAAACCAACCGGGCGAAGCTGGCTGGCTGAGCAGGGGCTGGACTGGCACATGATGAAACTCGACAGGAATTTCCTGAAAGGATCCTATCCACCCATCGTGACGCCATTTCGCGGCGGCGAGGTGGATTATGCCAAATATGCTGAACTGGTCGAATACCAGATTGCGAATGGAACGCATGGGATACTCGTTACTGGAACAACGGGAGAACCCAGCACTCTCACCATTGACGAGCGCGCCCGCCTGCTGGAAACCGCTGTCAGGGCGGCAGAAAAGCGTGTCCCCGTCGTGGCTGCGACAGGATGCGAGTCGTGGGCATCGACCCTGGAACTGACGAAGCGTGCCGAAAAGCTGGGCGCGGATGCGCTCCTTGTCGTGACGCCCTATTACATCAAGCCGCCACAGCGCGGACTGGTTGAGTATTATTCGGCACTGGGACGCGAAACCGGTCTGCCGCTCATGATTTACCATATACCCGGGCGGGCGGTGGTGAACGTCACGGTGGAAACGGTTGCGCGCATTGCCGAGAAGGTTCCGACGCTGGTGGGGATGAAGCACGCCGTGAATGATCTGGAATATGTGTCGGAACTGTTTGTGAAAATGGGGCCGGACTTCCGGGTATTCGTGGGGCTGGAGAGCCTCAGTTTCCCGATGATGGCTGTGGGGGCGCAGGGGCTGATGAATGCCGTGGGGAATATCGCTCCGGGACAGGTGGCCGAGCTCTGTAACCGGGTGTTTGCGGGCGATCTGGAAGGGGCCCGCCGCATTCATTACGAGCTGTTTGATCTGAACAAGGCCGTATTCCTCGATACGAACCCGATCCCGATGAAATACATGATGAAACGGATGGGCCTGCTGGCGTCGAACGAGCACCGCCTGCCGATGGTCCCGGCCACGCCGGAGCAGGAGAAAATCCTCGACGATATCCTGAACCGGTCCGGAATGCTGAAATAGGGTTTTTAGCCCCCCTCTATTTCCCGGCGCAGGAAGTTCATCTCGCGGTCGAGGTCCAGCGGTCGGCCGAGCCTGTCGGTTACTTGGAACGTGTCGTAGGCCTTTCCGCCAGTTGTGCGGATGTCGCATCGCACGATCTTGATGCCAAGCATGGCGAAGGCCCGGGCAGTCCGGTAAAGAAGCCCTCTGGTATCCGCCGCCCTTAATTCGATCACATTCGCCGAGGTTGCCGTATCGGTGCGGGTGGTGAGTTCCAGTTCACGCACCGCTTCGCAGTCCGGCGCCGGAGCGTCGGCGATCCGGGCCTGGAACTGGGTGACGAGAGAGTCTCCAACCGCTTCCGGGCTTGCGGGGCCATGAAACTCGACGTCGATCAGCAGGGTGCCATCGGTTCGCGGGTAAAGCTCTGCTGCCTGAATCGAGCCACCCGTGAGCGCAATGGCGGCTGTAACATGGACCAGTGCACGGGGTGAGTTCATTGAAAACGTCATGAGCCGTGCACTTCTGCCCATCCGGGTCACGTCCCATGACACCGGATGCTGTACGAAGGTTTTCAGGGGATAACCCGGATGGCTGCAGATGAGGTTCATGTGCCGGCTCATCCGTTCGGGGCTGACGCGCCGGAGGTAGTCGGATGGCATAAAGCCGAGTTCCCGGTCATGGATTCGCCGGGATTCGTCAGCGGGTATTTCGGTTTCCAGTGTAGACATTATGGGGTTGGCACAGGCTGCCGCTAATTTTGACACTTGGTCGTACGCTCCTTCCACCCTTCCCGTAGCATGTCTGTGACGCGCCTAGTCATTACCGCGATACGGTTTCCCAGCCCCGTCACGGTAAAGCAAGCGTGGTTCCACACCATAACACGTATTTTTATCCAATAATTACAAATAGTTATATGATTACAGTGAAATGCGGCCGATAGCGTTTTGCTGCTCAACCGTGCAGGGTGCCGGATAAACCGGCAGTTTTGGCAATAACCTGCCATTGATGGTCAATTGGCTGGTCATGAGGGAGTGCCATCATCGTGACGGGTCATTCGGCGGATTGCGATAATAAGCACGAGAACAGCCAGAACAAAGAGGATACTTTTCAGGATGGTTTCGGACCAGAACCCTATGCCTGCCTGTTCTTGCACCTGGACCGTTTGGCTCAAGGTAGCCGATTGGCCGTCAGTACCATTGAAATGGGCAGTGATCTGGTAGGTGCCGGCAATCCGGAAGTTGTGGATCAACCGGAATTTACCGTTACTGAGCCGCTCGGTGACAGGGTGCTTTTCAGCAGGCAGGGTGCGGAGCGCGGGATCGTCCGGCCGGATTTCGACGTGAAACTGGCCCTCACCGGGAGCCCGGGCAGTGGAACCCGTGGCTTCCAGAATCAGTTGCACTGGCGCAAAAATGGCGGGCTGTTCCGGTATTACTGACAGGCTGATAGCCGGTGCTGCTGCCCGTGCGGTGAAAGCAGTCAGCAACAGGCTGGCAGCAAGTGTTGATAGGCACTGGAAGTATGGCTGGAACAGGCGAAACAGGGTGGTATCCCTCCGCTGCACAGGGATGTCACTATGAACGGCCATGCTGGGTGCAGCCTATGAGCATGGTCATAGTGCCAGTGGTACCAAGAGGTTAGAGAATAAAGGGCGGGCATTCCCTGCGCGCTGCCACCTATGGGAGGACCGGACCATGCCGGATACCGAGACGGCCTTTAATATGCTCACGATCGTGCTTGAAGTGGTCCTGTTTACCTCTCTTGTGGCTGTTGCTCTGGCTGTTCGCAGCAAGCGGCAGGGGCTCCGTGCAGGCGGCGAAGCCATCGCCAGGCAGCCAGTCCTGGCATCTGCGGACTTTACCGGCGAAGCATCCGACATGGAACTGCTCCGGCGGCGGCGGTTTTTTCTTGCTCTTGCCATTGTCGTGAGCGGGATGGTTGTCGCCTCCCTGATGGCTTGGGTCGCCATCGCCTGGGGGCGGGTGACGTGACATTCGACTGGATGGTCTCGCAGCGGGCGCGGGAGCGGATCCGGGCCCGTATGCAGGGTGGCCGGTACCGGAATATCCGGGTCATCATGCTCAGCTTCGCCACCCTGCTGATTGTGTTTGGCCCGGCGTTCGATCTTTGGCACATGGATATCTATACCGGCCGATACTGGGTTCTCGGGGAACCGGTTACGCTCGCTGAATCCATTCGCGCGTTCGTCATCGGATTTATCATCGTCAATGTTGTGATTCTGGTCGTGAATGCGACGATGGGGCGGTTCCTGTGCGGATGGTTCTGTCCGGTGGCGACACTGAACCGGATTGGCGAGTGGGGCCGCCGGAATCTGCCGAAATGGGCACGGATAGGGGTGGCCGGGGCGCTGGGAGTTGCGATCGGACTGGGAATGATCACCTGGATGTTCGATCCGATTCATGTCCCATTTCTGACGGCCGGCCAGATGGCCGCATTTGTGGGGGTATGGGTATTCCTCACGATTTCGGTGGCGGGGCAGATTCTATGGCTGGGCCACAATTTTTGTGTAGGGCTTTGCCCGTCCGGAATCTATTTTTCCCTTACCTCATCGAGCGCAAGGGGCGGGGTGCATCTGATCCGGGGTGCTGACTGCACCGATTGCGGAATATGCGCCAAGGTATGCCCCATGGAGCTGGATCCGGTACGGCTGCTGGAAAAGTCGGGGGAGCCGATGTTCTATCCGTTCGCGGCCACCGATTTCGACCGCTGCATCCGGTGCGGTGACTGCATCGAGGCGTGCGATGCCTTCGGGAACCCCAACGATCCATCGTTCACTCCGCCAATCCGGCTGGGTGTGGATAATCGCGACGTCCTGAATGCCGGGTTGAACCACATCAAGCGATCCGCGTCAGCTCGCCAGGCTGCATCGGACCTGAAACGGAATGCCGCATAGAAAATCCGCGGCTTCCGGATATGGGCGGAAGGCTGCTAGGCTGACCGCAGTTCCTCGACGGGAGAAAGCAATCTATGGGAATGATTCACGGGGGCCGGGTAGTCGCCAAGGCGCTCAAGGCTGAGGGCATCTCGCATATTTTCACCTTGTGCGGTGGTCATGTCATGGCCATTTATGACGGTTGCCATGACGAGGGAATTCGTACCGTGGATTTCCGGCATGAGCAGTCAGCCGCCCATGCGGCCGATGGCTGGGCGCGGGTGACGGGGACGCCCGGCGTTGCCGTCGTCACGGCCGGCCCCGGCGTCACCGATGCAGTGACGGCCGTGGCGAACGCCTGGCGGGCAGCGGTGCCGATGATTGTGATTGGCGGACAGGGGCCCCGTGCACTCCAGGACATGGGCAGCTTGCAGGACATGAACCATGTGGAACTGATGCGACCCATCACCAAGTGGTCCACGTCGGTTCCGGAGCCACGGCGTCTTGCTGAATATGTGGCAATGGCATTCCGGGTGTCGACGAGCGGCGTGCCGGGTCCGGTATTCCTGGAGATGCCGGTCGACTATCTCATCAGCCCGGTGAACGAGGCGACCTGCGTGTTTCCCAGGAATTACCGAACAAAGGCGCGGCCCGCTGGCGAGCCGGTCTTTATAGATGCAGCAGCTGATCTCCTTTCCACCGCCGAAAAACCGATGGTGATCGTCGGTTCCCAATGGTACTGGTCTGACAGGCGCGAGGCGCTGGACGAGTTTCTGGATGTGCTCCGCGTCCCGTGCTTCCTGAACGGCATGGCGCGGGGCGCGCTCGGTCCGGATCATCCGTCGTTTTTCTCCCGGTCGCGCAAGGACGCGCTCAAACAGGCCGATGTCATCCTGATTTTTGGGACGCCGCTCGACTTCCGGCTCAACTATGGCCGCGATGGAACGTTCAACAAGAACGCCAAGCTGATTCAGGTCGACCTCGACGGGGGAATCATTGGCCACAACCGGGGCGTTGAAGTGGGGATTGTCGGCGATACCGGCTGGGTGCTGGATGCACTGGCGAAGGCGCTGAAAGGCCGCCAGCGGACGGATGTAGCCAAGTGGCTGGAATCGATGCGCTCCATCGAGGCGGCACATCTTGCCAAGATGGAGGCGGAACTCACTTCCAATGATAATCCGATCAACCCGCTCCGGGTGTGTCACGAGCTGAACCGCTTTATCGGCGACAAGACAATTGTTGTTGGAGACGGCGGCGATTTCGTGGCGACGGCGGCCTATACGCTGAAAGTGCGGGGTGCCGGGCACTGGATGGATCCCGGCCCCCTTGGGACACTTGGCGTTGGTCCCGGCTATGCCATCGCAGCCAAGCTCGCCCGCCCGGACCATGACGTCATCATTGTGTACGGAGATGGGAGTTTCGGCCTTAACGGGTTCGAGTTCGAATCAATGGCACGGCAGGGAATCAAGATTGTCGGCGTGATTGGCAACGATGCTGCTTGGACGCAGATACTCCGGGGGCAGCGCGATTTGTACGGGAAGGACCGGCTGTTTGCGACGACACTCGACTACACGCGCTACGACAAGGTTGCCGAGGGGCTGGGCTGTCACGGGGAGTGGGTGGAAGCTCCGGACCAGATCCATCCGGCACTGAAACGCGCTTTCGAGAGTCCCAGGCCGGCGCTGGTCAACGTCAAGATTGGCGGCAGCGATTTCCGCAAGGGCGCGATATCGATCTAGAAGTTCAGCCCCCTGCGGACTGTTTCTTCTGCCTGGCCGGTTTTTCCCGGTCGATTGCCTCGACGCTTTCGAAGAAGGCTTTTTCGATCTTGGCGAGCATCCGTGAAAGATGGGCCATCTCGTCGCCGGTTAACGGCTTGAGGATCTGACGGAACATGTCGATCGGCGATACCGGTGTGGTCATGGCCAGGTCGTCCGCCTTTTCCGTAATCCGCAGCTTGACCTTGCGGCGGTCGTCGTTGGCTGTGAGCCGTCGGACCAGCCCGTTCGCCTCCATGCGGTCAACGAGACTGCTCACGGTGCTCTGGTTCAGGTGAAGTTCCTGTGCAAGCTCGGAAATGGTGATTGACCCCTTTTCGTGCAGGATCTTGACCGCCTGTATCTGGAGCATCGTTGCGCCGTGTTCCCGGCCCATCCGGTCGGCACGCTTGCGGACTTCGGCGACGATGCGAATAACCCCGTCAACCAGAGCTTCCTCGGTCTCGGAGCGGCTTCGCGGCGTGGTGCTGTCTGGGCTATTGGCCATCGGGTTCAAATCCTGGCATCGGGCTGGGGTAACTATGCCAGCGCTGGTGCGACCTCCTTAGCATACAGTTCCATGGAACGCCGCACTTTCTCGGTGGGCAGCGCACCGATATTGAATCCACCGATGAAGTAGGTTGCCCCCGCATCCCTGAAGGAACGCAACTGCCTGGCGACCGTTTCTGGCGACCCGCAAACGAAAGCGCCCAGATCCGGCGACAGAAGCAACTTGTTCGGATCCCCCATCATTTCGGGCGGAAGCTGGATACGCTTGGTGAGCTGGGCAATGAGCCTTTCCCCACCGACAAAGAACGCCTGAATGGTTTCAAGGAAAGCTTTTTGGCCAGTTTCCTGAGCCTTCTGGTCGGTCTCCCCCACATAGATCCACTTGAAGAACGGGGCCTCTATTTTTGCCGGGTTGTGCCCCGCCTGTTTCGATTCGGCGACATAGGTATCGCGGTCCTTTTTGAACGAGGCGACCGAAAACCCCGCCGTTGGCAGGACCACATAACCCCGCTGTGCCGCCCAGACGAGTTGGTCCGGAGTGCCGGTATTGATCCAGATTTCAGGGACCGAGCCGTCTTTCCGTTCGGGCTTGGGGACGATCTGCAGATCCTCGATCTGGTGGTGGTGACCCTTGTAAGAGAACTTCTCCTGTTTCCAGGCGAGTTCAGCGATCTCGGCGGCTTCGCGGAGACGTGACCTGTTTTCCTCCACGTCCACACCCAGCTTGGCGAATTCGTATTTCCGGTAACCCGCGCCGATGGAGTAGGTGAACCTCCCGTTGCTGAGGATGTCCAGCATGGCGGAATCTTCGGCAAGCCGGACAGGATCGGAGAGCGCTGCCACAATGACGCTGGGGATGAGACGGAGCCTTGTCGTCCGGGTGGAAAGCGCCGCCAGGAACAGTTCGACTCGCGGCATGATCCCGTAATGGGTCGAGAAATGGTGCTCGGCGGGATGTGCGCCCGTGAAGCCCAGTTCCTCGCCATAGCAGCATTCGCTCAGTGCCTGATGGTAGAGATCCGTGACGCTTTTCTTTCCCAGGGTTTCGAACAGATAGAACATTCCGCTTTTCATGGTTTCATTCCCTCCCTTGGTTCTCAGGCCAGATCGACAAAGACGTTCTTGACCTGGGTGTATTCCAGCAATGCATCACGACCGCCGTCGCGGCCGTAACCGGATTTTTTCATGCCTCCGAATGGCGCAGCAGCCGGAAGGCTTCCGTAGCTGTTGATCCAGATGACACCAGCATCGATCGCCTGCGATGTCTTGAGCGCTGTCGTGATGTTTTCCGTCCAGATTCCGGCAGCGAGACCGTATTCGGTCCCGTTGGCCAGTTCGATGGCTTCGTCCGTCTTCTTGAACGGAGTTACCGCCACTACCGGTCCGAATATCTCCTCCCGGGAAATCACTGAATCGGATTTCACATCGGCGAATACTGTCGGTCCGAGGAAAAATCCTTCTGAAAGATCTCCGCCGAGCCGCTCGCCGCCGGCAACGAGCCGTGCATCTTTTTTCCCTGCCTCAATGTAGGCCTGAACGCGCTGGAGCTGCCGCTCGGCGGCAAGCGGGCCCAGGATGGTGGACTTTTTTAGTGGGTCGCCTGGTGCCAGCCCCTTCGAGAATGAGGCGATGTTGCCCACCATCTGCTCATAGACCGGATCTTCCACATATACCCGGCTGCAGGCGGCACATGTCTGGCCGGACAGCCCGAAAATGCCGAAAGAGGTCTGCATGGTCGCCTTGGTAAGGTTGGCGTCCTTGAAAATGATCGTGGGTGACTTGCCGCCGAGTTCCATGTGCACCTTGGTGAGGTTTCTGCCAGCCAGTTCGGCCACCTTCCGGCCGGTGTCCACCGAGCCGGTGAAAGAGAGTTTGTCGATGCCAGGATGACCTGCCAGGGCGGAACCAGTACGTCCGTCACCGGTAACGATATTCACGACGCCGGGCGGAATACCCGACTCGGCAAGGCATTTTTCTGCCCAGCGGAGTATGGCGAGTGAGGCCAGTTCACTGGGTTTGAGTACCACAGTGTTCCCGGTTGCCAGAGCCGGCCCAAGCTTGCTGCCGACGAACAGGAGCGGCGTGTTCCAGGGAATGATTGCCCCGACGACACCGATGGGTTCCCGGACCGCATAATCGAACGCTCCCGGAACCGGGATCACTTCGCCATAGATCTTGTCCATCCACCCGGCGAAATACTCGAGGTTTTTCTGTAGCGAGATGGCTCCCAGCCGGGACGTGATCTGGGCCGGTACGCCCATTTCCAGCGTGAGTAGTCTGTTTAGTTCGGCAGCGTGCTGTTCGGTGAGAGCAGCCAGCCTGAGAATCGCTTCACGGCGTTTTCCCGGTGAAAGCTTGCGCCAGCTGCCGCAGTACGCCTCGCGGGCGGCGGCTACGGCATCGGACACGTTTTCGGGTGATGCCTGGCCTATCTGGCCAAATAGTTTTCCGGTGGCCGGGTCGGTGACCGCAAGGCCGTCGCTGGCGTCTCTCCACTCCCCATTGATATAAAGGCGGCCGGGACGTGTAGCGTCCAGTTCCTGGATGGCGGCAGCGTGATCGAGCGGCATTTCTGTCCTTTCAGGCAGCCAGCTTGATGGCGGCGCGAGTAATGTCCTTGTGGCTCTTGCCGAACGTTTCAGCGTCGGAAAACGCATCGTTGATCTTTTCCAGCGGGTAATGGACCGGCACTGTCGAGAACGGATACCGGTTTTTTGCCCGGACGAGGAAATCGAGCGCCTTACGGAGCACCGAGGCGGGATAGAGCGAGCGGCCCAGGATCGAGCGGTTGCCGCCTACCAGGATTGATGGGTCTTCCTTGTAGGAGGCCCGCGGCATCACGTTTCCCATCGTCAGGTAGCGTCCCCGGCGGCCCATCATGCGGACGCCTTCGGGCATGACATCCGGTATTCCAACCACTTCGACCACGAGATCGGCACCCCAGTTATCGGTGAGCTTCTTGATCTCCTTGACGCGGGCCTGTCCGTCCGGGAACTGCCGGATATCAATAATCGCGTCGGCCCCCATCTTTTTCGCCATGTCTATCCGGCTGTCGATGCCGTCTATCACGATAACCCGGGAAGCTCCCATCTCACGGGCGACGGCGGTGGCATACTGGCCAAGCCCGCCGGCACCCTGGATGACTACCGTTTCGCCAAACCTCAAATCGGCGTCCAGAAGTCCGTGGATCACCTGGCTCAAGGCGCAGTTGACGCCGGCCACCTCATCGTCGCCGAGTTCGTCGGGTACCTTCAGGACCACCTGCTTGGGCGAGATGAGGTAGTAGTCTGCATAACCGCCTACGAAGGCGTTCTGGGGGCTCACTGGCATGAAGACAGTGTTGAGGGATATCTCGCAGGTGTGAAAGGCGCCATCCAGACAGGCATAGCAGTGACCGCAAGGCTTGTAATAGGCGAATACCACCCGGTCGCCTTCCTTGAGGGACCGGCCCAATGCGTCCCGGCTCCGGCCTTTCCCGGATTTCACGACCCGGCTCACCATCTCGTGTCCCAGTACCATGTCCATCTTGAGCTGGGTACCAATGGGTGTATGGCCGAGCCAGATGTGGAGATCGGACCCGCAGATATTGGCGACAAGATTCCGGACGAGCAGCTCGCCTTCCTTGGGTTCCGGAGCGTCGAACTCCCGGATCTCCATCGGTTTCTGGGCTTCACGGAATATGGCGGCGCGGCCTTTTTCGGGCATGGAAATGTTACTCCTTGTCGGCTGGTTCTCCGGACACGCCGGGATAATCCACGATCCGTCTCGCGATCACGATTCTCTGGATCTGCTGGGTGCCTTCGACGATGTCGAGTACCTTCACATCGCGGTACAGCTTGTCGAGATACGCATCGCCAGTGATACCGGCGTCGGCCATTATCTCCAGGCCAAGACGGGTTGCTTCGAGTGCTACCGGCGGCGCGTAGGCCTTTGCGATGGAGGCTTCCAGCGTATTGGGTTTCTTGTGGTCAGCGAGCCAGGCGGCACGCCAGCAGAGAAGCCGGGCATGGTCTATTTTCATCCGCATGAGCGCCAGCCGCTCAAGAATTCGCTGATAGCGGGGAACTGGGCGATCTGTAACGTAGTTCTGCCGGATGAAATCGCGGGCATGTTCCCACGCTGCACGGGCGATGCCGACCGACATAACGGCGACAATGGGGCGGGTGGAATCGAATGATTTCATGGCACCCTTGAATCCTGCCCGGCCTTCGTAGAACGCCTCGCCACCCAGCAAGTTCGCCACCGGGATGCGGCAGTTGTCCAGCGTGAAGCTGCAGGTTTCATAGGCCCGCAGGCCGATCTTCTTTTCCACGCGTGTGATGGAAAATCCCGGCGTTCCCTTTTCAACAACAAAGGCGCGGTGAGCATCGCGTCCCTTCGACGGGTCCACCGTAGCGAAAACCACAACCCATTCAGCCCGCTGCGAGTTGGATATGAAGGTCTTCGACCCGTTCAGGACATAGTGATCTCCGTCTTTCACCGCCGTCGTGCGTATGCCGGCCACATCCGAGCCCGCACCTGCCTCGGTCATTCCAAAAGCACCCCAGCGAGGGCGGTCTTTCTGGCGGAATGGCCCCAGGAACCGCTCCTTTTGCTCGGGCGTTCCCATGTGGTGAATGGGTGCGCCACCAAGACCCGGTCCCGGCAAGGCAACGGCAGAGCCACGATCCCAGTAGGAAGCTTCCTCAGCGAAAATTACTCCCCGCCGGGCGCCCGAGGAAGGCTTGTCTGGATCGCGGCTCTTTTTCCCGTTGTCCTCCTCATCATTCAGCCCGCGTCCACCCAGGCCCATCTCGAGCACTTTCAGGAAGAACTCATGGTCCGGTGGAATGGGACGCTCCAGCCGGTCCGCCTCTATCCCTAGGGGCCGGAGATACTTTTCCCCCAGCCATTTCAGCATGGTGAGCTGTGCGCGGCTGGCATTGTCGAGGGAAAGGTCGATCATGGGGTTCGACCCTCTACCAGCTCCGGAAACCCGATTTCGGTGCTCAGCGAGGTTGAGAAAGCCCCGGCTGTCATCAGGGCGCCGTCCACGCCGCCCCAAAGCTGCGAAAGGACACGTGCCTCGCGGAAATATTTCTCCACGAAATGGTCCTTCATGTAGCCATGACCGCCGAGGAGCTGAAGGGCCTGATCGCAGACGAACAGGGCGTTCTGTGCCGCTTCGACAAAGGCAGCAGCCGTGTCGAACCGGGCCTCTTTCCCGCTGTCCATGCGCCATGCCGATCGCCAGACAGCCAGTCTTGATGCCTCGGTCCGCATGGCCATCTCAGCCAGAACAAAGGCGACTCCCTGATGGTGTGCCAGTGTGCGCCCGAAGGTCTTGCGTTCCATCGTATAGGCGCGGGCATATTCCAGTGCGCAGGCCGAAAGGCCTGCCAGCAGTGTGGCGGCAAGCTGGCGGGTGTGGTTCTGGAATGCGGCCGCAGGAACTGTTTTCTTGACTGGGGCCTTGTCGAACGAGAGTGTCCATCCCTGTGCCGTATCCAGTGCCGCTGGCCGGCAGGGAGTGGCTGAAACTCCGGTCTCGATGAACACGGCGGAGTCGGAACCTGACAGAAGTACAAGTGCCCGGCCCGTTTCGCGTCCGAACGAAAGGGGCCACTTCCCGCTGACAAAGCCGCCAGAGGCCTCCAGCCTCTGGTCAATGTCGCTCGCCAGATGGACAGGGCCGGTATTCAGGCCAAAAATCCGTAACCCAAGACCGGAAAGTCCTAGGGCGAAGGCGGCACCGGCATCGGCGCGGGACAGTTCGTAGTAAACCAGTGTATCGGCAAATGCACCGAGTCCCGCGCCACCAGCGGTTTCCGGAACACCGGCCAGCCCAAGACCGGTGTCGTCGAACTTCTTCGAGAGGTGAGCGGGAAGGGCTTGGGCCGCTTCGTGGTCGCGTACCTTGGGAAGCAGTTCGGAGCGGGCGAACGCCTCGGCGGTCGACCGTATCATTTCCTCTTCATCGCTTAGTGCAAAGCCGAACATGCCCGTTCCCTACTTCCCCTTGAACACCGGTTCGCGCTTCTGCATGAGGGCCATAACGCCTTCCTTGGCGTCGTCGGTCTGGCTGCACAGGGCCTGCGCGTAGGCTTCGGTTTCGAGCGCAGCCGCCGGGTTCATCTGAAGCCCGTTGTAAAGGGATCGCTTGGTCAGCCTGACGGCGTAGGGGGCGCACGCTGCGATTTCCGTGGCGAGGGCTTTTGCCCGGTCCATGACTTCAGCTTCCGGAACGGCGTAGTTGACCAGACCGAACCGGGCCGCTTCGTCACCGTTAATGATCCGGCCGGTGAAGAGCAGTTCCGCGGCAATGGGTAGGCCAGTAAGTCTTGGCAGAAGATAGGAAACTGCCATGCCGGGATGCAGCCCCAGCCGGACAAAGTTCGCGCCTATCCTGGCACTTACAGCAGCAACACGAAGATCGCAGGCAAGCGCCAGCCCCAGTCCGCCCCCGATGGCATGTCCATTCATGGCAGCGATGACCGGGATGTCCAGTTCGAGAAGTGCTAGGAACGATCCGTAGACCCATTTGGCCGATTCACGCATGCCGGGAGTGCCCGCCATGCCGCTCCGGGTCATGAGATCTGCCGTGGCCTTGAAATCGGCGCCGGAGCAGAAGTTCTTGCCACTGCCAGTGACAATGAGTACCCGGACTGCATTGTCCCCTTTAACCTCCGCGACGCGAGTTCTGAAGGCATCGAGGAGTTCCACAGTCATGGCGTTCCGGTTATCAGGACGGTTCAAGGTGAGAACCGCCAGATGGCCCTGCCGCTCAAGGATGACTGCATCGTCCATGCGCTATTCTCCCAGGAATTCCAGTAAGAGACGTGTGACCTGTTCGGGGGCTTCGACCGGGGTCATGTGACCAGCACCTTCAATGACTTCGAGTGCGGCATTGGGAATCGAACTGGCGATGGCACGGGCCTGGGCTGGCGGCGTGGCGATATCCTGTGATCCCACGATAACGAGCACTGGACACTTGATCGAGCCAATACGCTCCAGAATGCTGTCGCGGTTTGTGACGGCCAGGGTTGCCTGCGAGATGGCATTTACGTCATTGGAAAGAAGAATCTTACGGTAGCGATCCGTTACAGCCGGTTCGCGCTTCATGAAGGCAGGTGAAAACATGAGGCCGAGGGTCATTTCGATCATGGGGGGCATGGGCGGCTTGTCCCGGGACTGTTTTGCGTAGTCCGAATAAGCTGCTCGTTTTGCCGGGTCTTCCTCGCCAGCGCTGGTGTCGAGAAGCGCGAGTGCCGTCATCCGTTCCGGTGCCCGGAGCACCACCCGCATGCCGGTCATTCCGCCCATGGAAAGGCCCACGTAGTGAAACCGCTTCGCACCAATGGTGTCGGCCACAGCCAGCACGTCGGCGGCGTTGTCGTCCAGCGTATAGGGTTCGTCCAGTTTCGAGCTCTTGCCGTGTCCCCGGAAGTCGATGGAAATGCACCGGAACTTCTTCGACAGGACGGCTGTTTGGGCCTCGAACATCGTGCCATCGAAAGTGAGGGAATGCCCGAACAGAACGGGATAACCGGACCCTGCATCGGTGTAGTGAATGCGGTGGAGGCCGGAAAGGGCGTCAGGCATGGGCAGCCCCTTCCGGCGGCTGGCTTCCGGTCTGGGCACCGGCTGTATCGCCGCCTCGCAGGACGCGTTTCAAGACCTTGCCAAGAGCATTGCGTGGAAGCTCACGTACAAATTCGATCTGACGGGGGCGCTTGTAATCGGCGAGCCGCCCGGCACAGAACGCCTGCAGTTCATCGGCATCTGGACTGGAGCCGTCGCGCAGAACGATGAATGCCTTCACGTCCTCACCCAGGATCGTGTGCGGTACTCCGACCACGGCCACCTCGGCGACAGCCGGATGCTCATAGAGCACGTTTTCCACCTCTAGGGCGAAGATGTTGTGCCCACCCCGGATGATCATGTCCTTGAGCCGGTCGTCGATATAGAGATAACCGTCGGTGTCAAAGTGACCCACATCGCCTGTTTTCAGCCAGCCGTCTTCGGTCCAGGTTTCTCGCGTCGCCTGCTCGTTGTTGAAATAGCGGCGGCGGTTTCCCGGTGTGCGAAGCCAGATTTCACCCTGCTCGCCGGCGGGGAGTTCGTGGCCGTTTCCGTCACAGATCCTGATTTCGGTCGGAGGCAGAGGCTTGCCGATGCTGCCCGGCCGCTTGAGGGCCTCGGTGGGCGGCAGTGTGCAACCCGCTCCACCGGCTTCGGTGAGACCATAGACATTGATTTGCATCGCCTGCGGGAACCTCTGGGCGAGTCCGCGGATACCCTCAGGCGGCATTGGCGCCGTTCCGTAGAGAATCATTTTGAGCGAGCGGTAGTCGTATTCGCCGATGGATGGATCGCGGAGCATCAGCATCAGCATCGAAGGTACCGCATATAGCAAGGCCGCCTTGCGTTCGGCGATCAGTTCCAGAAACAGGGCCGCATCGAACCTCGGCAGGACTACGGATGTCATGCCACCTGTAAGCGGAAGCATCAGCATCGCGTGGGTGCCGGCGAAGGTGTAGTAGGGGACAGCATGCAGGAACGTCTGTCCGGCGAACATCGCACCGAGACGTCCTTTGGTGACAAGAGCTACGTTGGCATGAGTGCTGGCGACACCTTTGGGAAACCCGGTGGTTCCGGAGGTATAAAGAATATCGGCGAGATCGTCGGGGGCGCGCTCCACCTGAATGGTATCCGTGCTCTGTCCGGACTCGAAGGAATCCCAGCCGAATGTGCCGGGGAGCCCCCCTCGGGTGACTGCTTTCAGTCCTGCCGGGGCGAGCTTCAGGATGGCAGCGAGTTCCGGGGACTGGCGGCTCTGGGCGAGCAGAAAACGGGAGGCCGAATGCTCCAGGATCCAGGCCGACTCGCGGGCCGTGAGCCGGGCATTTACGGGCACCGTAACGCCGCCAGCTTTCTGGATGGCGAAG
The DNA here is from genome assembly GCA_026129095.1 of Deltaproteobacteria bacterium. Classification (NCBI taxonomy): domain Bacteria; kingdom Pseudomonadati; phylum Myxococcota; class Myxococcia; species Deltaproteobacteria bacterium. The sequence continues at coordinate 177,514 of JAHCIT010000006.1, read as the reverse complement.
TAGCCGACCGCATAATCGAGTGCATCCTCATTGGTGAACCAGAGGGCGACCCGGTCATCCGGCTTGAGGCCAGCCTTGACCAGGGCGCGGGCGAGCCGGTTGCTGCGCGCTTCCCATTCTCCATAGGTCATCGAGGCAGAACCGATGATATCGATGGCTGTCTGGCCCGTGGTCTTGGCCGCCTGTTCGCGCAGGATATCGGGCACCAGAACCGCCACCAGTGGTCGCCTCCGGAAGGAGCCCGCCTTCGTGCTCCCTCGATTGACCCAAATAATACATAGTATACGAAGTAACACAAGAAAATAATTTATAGAAGTTCTGATCACGGAGAGATTTGTAATATAATATTCTGATTTTATTAATAAAATAGTCATATATTTTGAAATTTTGCACTTAATATGAATAAAGCTCAGTAAATATATCTTGACGATAAATAGCTATATTTGGTAGCTCATTAAATCATGGTTGTACGCGCCAGTATTGATGCTGTAATTGCCGGGGTGGCCGCAACTCCGGTTACGAAGAAAGGCCCACGGCCCATACGGGACGTCATGTTCGAGATGGCCCGGGAAGCGGTGGAGGACTCGGGTCTCGATCCGAAAGACATCGATGGACTCTTTCTGACGCCACCGGGGCTCAACCCGGAGCTGTTCATGATGTTCGCGGCGCATATGGGGAAATACCTGGGCATCCCCACGAAAACGCTGACGCTGGTGGAAAACGGCGGGGTCACGGCGGCGCTGGCGTTGAGGTTCGCAGTTGACGAAGTGACGCTTGGCCGTTGCCGTGCGGCGCTCGTCATCGCCGCTGATCACCGTACCAGCGTCGTCGATACCAGTGATTTCCAGCAGACGCTGCGGCAGGGAGCCTACGCGCAGGTGAGTCTGCAGGGATCCTATGACGGGGCATTCGGCGCCGGCGCGCCCATCCCGTTCTATGCCATGAGCGGGCAGCGTTACATGCATGAAACCGGCACGACGATCGAACAGGTCGCTGATTGTGTGGTGCGATTGCGCGAGCACGCGGCCCAGCATCCGGGGGCCCAGTTCCGGGAGCCGGCCACGCAGGATGACATCCTGAATGCACCGATGCAGTCGCCGCCCCTGACGTTGCCCATGTGCTGTCCGTTCAGCTCTGGAGCGGCGGCAGCGGTGGTAACCTCGCTCGACGTCGCCAAAGGGCTGAAAAAACCCGTGGCAAGAGTAACCGGCGTCGGCGAATGGCACGAGCCGGAGCATTTCTGTCCGGTCACTGGTTCCATGTCGGAATACAAATCCGCGCAGATGGCCGTTGCCGAGGCATGCACCCAGGCGGGTATCAAGTCCACCGATGTGGATGTGGCCGAGGTTTACGGCGTTTTCGCGCCTACAGAACTGATGCTGTATGAGGATCTGGGCTGGTGCGCAAAGGGGAAGGCTGCCCGCTGGGTTGCAGAAGGACGCAATACCTGGGGTGGAGATATCGTCGTCAATCCGACGGGCGGGCGTATCTGCTATGGCCACCCGGCTGGAGCGACGCCGCTCATGGAAGTGGTCGAAGTGACCCGCCACCTGACGGCGCGGGCGCCCGGCCGGCAGGTTCCGGATGCACGCCTCGGGCTGATCCATGCCGAGCATGGCTGCCTCAACGGCTCGATCGTGATGACTTTCGAACGGATGGGGGCGTAGCGGCCAATGAAAGACCTGATTGACAAGTTTTCCTGGCAGGCGATGAACAATGACGCCGATTCAATGTTCGGCGAATATGTACGGCTTCTCCGTGATGAAAAGCGGCTCTGTTCAACGAAGTGCAAAAAGTGCGGACATGTAGACTATCCGCCCCGGGCGTTCTGTACGAGATGCTGGGGAGTCAGCGTCCAGTGGATTGATATTCATGAAAGCGCCACTCTCTATGCCTTTACCACGCAGGCGAGGTCGGTCCGGTTTATGGCGCCGGAAGTGATCGGCCTCGTGGAGCTGCCCGCACTTCCGGGTCCGGGCCGGATCCTTTCCAAGATCAATGGAAAGTTCGGCGATCTCCGGATCGGTCAGAAACTCAAGTTCGTTCCGTGCCCGATCTCCGGCAAGCTGCATACCCATTCGTTCACGCCGGTGGACTGAACCAGCGCGTTCAGCCGCCAGGAGACTTGCAAAATGATCGATCTGGAGCTTTCCCCGCAGCAGAAGATGATGCGGGACATGTTTCACCAGCTCGCCAGGAACGATTTTCGTCCACTCTCGCTCAGGTGCGACCGGGAGAGCCGTGCCGATGACGCTTTCCTCGAAAAAATGAACAAGATGGGCATCACCATGCGAACTGGCGCGGATGCTGCACCGAGGAAGAAAAAGGCGGTATCGGAAAAACCCAAAGGACCCTCGGATGTGAACCGCCTGAGTGCGCTTGCCGCCGAGGAGCTTTCGTGGGGGGATGCGGCGCTCCTGATGAGCCTGCCAGGGCCTGGCCTTGGCGGCCCGCCGCTCGGTTTCATGGGGACCGAGGCGCAGCGGGAGAAGTATTTCAGCATCTTCAGCAAGAAGGAACCGGCCCGGTGGGGAGCGTACGGACTTACGGAGCCTGGCGCCGGTTCTGATGTCGCCGGGATCCGGAGCACCTGCCGGAAGGAAGGGAACGAGTGGGTAATTAACGGCCGTAAATGCTTTATCACCAACGGCGGCCGGGCGAGCTGGGTGATTGTGTTCGCCTCGATGGATGCGAAACTGGGCCGCGCCGGGCACCGTGCATTCATCGTCGAGAAGGGGACTCCCGGTTTCAGCATTGGCAAGATCGAAAAGAAGCTCGGGCTCCGTGCCTCGGAGACGGCGGAACTCGTATTCGATGACGTCCGCGTACCGGAAGAAAACCTTCTTGGAGGGCCGGGCCGCTATTCGGAAACGTCCAAGGGTGGATTCCGGACAGCCATGAAGACGTTTGACTCCACCCGGCCTTTTGTTGCGGCCATGGGACTTGGAGTGGCGCGGGCTGGCTATGAGGAGTTTGCCGACTGGGTCCGGCGTGAACACCGGACAGCGGCTCCTTGGTCAGCCCATTTGCGCCGGAAGGTGGCTGAATTTGACCGCCGTATCCATGCAGCGAGGCTCCTGATCTGGAATGCAGCATCCATGGCGGATCTCGGCATCCCCAATACCCGCGAGGCATCGATGTCCAAGTCATATGCCTGCAAGCACGCCAAGGAGATTCTGAGGGAAATTCTTGATCTCATGCGCGGCACGGGCACTGAACAGGAACAACTCGTCGAAAAACTGTTCCGCGACATCCAGGTGTTTGATATCTTCGAGGGCACGGGCCAGATCCAGCGGCTCATCATCGCCCGGCGGATGATGCCGGGACTCGAGATCGACTGAAAGGAAAGTGCCGTTGTCCCATTCCGGTCCGCCATCCCGCCTGTTCGCGCCCGGCCTGTTCAAGGGCAAGGTGGTGATCGTGACTGGCGGCGGCACGGGGATCGGGCTGGCGGCGGCGCTTGAAATGGGACGTCTCGGAGCGCGAATCGCCATCGGATCGCGCAAGCAGAACCATGTGGACGCCGGTCTGGAGAAGCTCCGCGAAGCGGGAGTGGAATCTCTCGGAGCCATTCTCGATATCCGCGACCGGGCTTCAGTAGACGGATTTATCAAGGCCGTTCTGGACGCCTATGGCACTGTCGACATCCTGATCAATAACGCGGGTGGCCAGTTTCCGGCTCCGGCGGCGGTCATGGAAGAAAAGGGCTGGCGGGCGGTGATTGACACCAACCTGAACGGCACCTGGAACATGACGCAGGCGGTGGCCAAGGCATGCATGCTCAGGCGTGGCGGGGTGATCATCAACATCATCGTGCCGACCGACCGGGGGATGCCAGGGGTGTCACACACCTCGGCGGCGCGGGCGGCCGTATCAAACCTAACAAAATCGCTTGCAACCGAATGGGCGCAGTTTGGCATTCGGGTCGTGAGTCTGGCGCCGGGAACGATCGACACGGGCGGCCTGAAGCAGTATCCGCCGCCGCTGATCGAATCGCTCCGCAAGGGCATTCCGTGGGGGCGGTTCGGGACACCGGAGGAGATCGCCGAGGTGATCACGTTCCTGGCCTCTCCGGCCTGCGATTTCTGCACGGGCGAAACCTTCACGGTCGATGGCGGCGCACGGTGGGCGCATCCGATGTTCCTGCCGCGAAAGGTCCAGTAGGCACAAGGGAGGCAGATGGGCATGGGAATGAACCGCGAACTGGCAGGATACGAAGGAAAGCCCGTTGAATTTGTGGTCGAGGCCAATCAGGTGCGGGCCTACGCCGCGGCCGTCAACGAGGGCAACCCTCTTTTCCTTGGGGAGAATCCGGTCGCACCGCCGTGTTTCGCCTTCACGGTCGGTCTGCCCGCCATGGGCAAGTGCATGTTCCATCCGAAACTCGGTGCGAATATCATGCGGCTCGTCCACGGCGAACATGTGTTCCGGTACCGGCGGCCGGTGAAGGCTGGCGAGAGACTGGTGTCCAGGGGAAAAATCCTCTCCATCGAGGAAAAACCCACTGGCGAGACAGTCACTATTCTGGTGACGAGCGAAGACAGCGAGGGGAAAGAGGTCAGCCAGTCGGAGGCACTGTTCTTTATCCGTGGCTCCGGTTCCGGGAAAAGTGCTCCGGCGGAACCGGTTCCAGAACCTGCGAAGTTCGACTTTGAAGTCCCGATGAAGGTGGCTCCAGATCAGGCGACCCGGTTCGGGAATGCTTCGGGCGACAAGAATCCCATCCATATGAACAACGACGCGGCGAAGGCCTCCGGGCTTCCCGGCGTCATCCTGCACGGGCTATGCACGCTGTCGTTCGCGGCGCAGGCAGTGGTCGATAGCTGCATGCGTGGTGAGGCGCCGCGCCTGGCGGAGTTCGGCGCACGGTTCTCGAAAATGGTGCTGCCCGGCGACACTGTGACGACCCGGATCCGGAAGACCGGGGCGGGGGTATGCGAGTTCGACGTCGTGAACCAGAACGGCGTTACTGTGATTAGCCGGGGCCATGCGAGGTGGCGGGAGTAGCCCGCATCCCGTACAGGCGGTGCCGGTTAGCCGGGCGACCAGCTTCCCCGGCAACGAAAAGCCCCCTTACCGGGGGCTTTTCGTGTCTTCAGGAAGACAAAAGTTGGCGGGGTGGACGGGACTCGAACCCGCGGCCTCCGGCGTGACAGGCCGGCGTTATAACCAACTTAACTACCACCCCGTTCAGTTCATCATTAGCGAGGGGACGGGCGGCCTTGCGGGCCGCCATTTGCTGCATCTGGTAGGCGGTACAGGGCTCGAACCTGTGACCCCCGGCGTGTAAAACCGGTGCTCTACCAGCTGAGCTAACCGCCCGGGGAGCGGTTGTCTATCCGCCTGCGCCCGTCCGAGTCAATAACGGACCGCGGAGCGGACCGCAAATATCAGTTCCGGATTGTTGTCCAGCCGCCGCTTTGCCAGGCCTTGAGGTCGTAGTCCCCGGAAATGCGGACATAAATGGCATGGACCTGCCCCTGGTCGTTCCTGAGGTAGACGAGCCCGGGAAACCCCGTCAGCAGGCCATCCTCCATCACCAGCGTGTCGTTGTCGAAGGTGATGCCGTTTTCCGTGGCGGCGAGGTCCGTCCCGTTGGGGAGCTTGAGGCCGGGGTAGGGCGTCACGTTCTGGTCGTAACCGAACCGCACGCCGCCGGGGAGCGAGTAGGTGCCCTCGGTCTTCTCCGAACCGGGCCTGCCGGAGGTGAGGACCACCTGCCGCTTGCCGGCATCGAAAACGAGCCGCGCCCGTCCGCTGTCGACCGAGGCCCGGCGTGCGGCGACGATGAGCTGGCCGATCCGGGCCGAGGCCTGATCCAGCGCGGCCCCTGGCGCGAATGACAGGTAGTTGGGCATCGTGAACGCCAGGAACGTGAACAGGACCGCCAGCGGAGTGGCGATCTCCAGCGGATGCAGCCGCGCACGGTAGATGACGGGCGGATTTTCCATAAGGGTTACGGGGTTAATTATCCGGGTCGTAACCGGTTGTAAACACGTCCACGGGCTTTCGGCGATTTTTTTGGATGGCCCGGTCCGGGGAACTGGCGGGCCGGAAAGAGACAGTCAGAAAGACCGGGGCGGGAACAAGGGCCGGGAAGAAACCCGGCGCGCTTTTTCTCCTTAAAGGTGCCCCGGCCGTCGTCAGGTCATCAGCGAGCCGCGCCGCCCGTGGCTGCGCTGCCGTCGCCGCGGAGGTTCGCGCCGCCCGCGACCGCTTCCCGCAGTTTTTCGCCCGCCGTGCGGCAGGCCGCTTTCCGGTTCTGCTCGCGGGCCCTGGAGTAGCGCACGAAACGGTCACGGTAGTTGCGTGCGGGTTTGGCTGACTTTTGGGGAATCTCCCCCGGTTCCGTCTGGTGGAGGCTCGTCACGGTTGACACCTGCTTGTTCCCTTTCGTCTTCATGATCTGCTGGTCCCGAACGCGCCGGGTGCTGCCCGGTACGTTCTCTGAAACTGGTTACGCACGGTCCATGCCATCGGTGGGGTAATTGATCTAACTAACTGTAATAGCGTTGTTTTACCGGATGTGACGTATGCACTCGTGCGACGGATTGCGCCTTCGGTGGGCTAGTTTGTGCTCTATATCACACTTTAAGCAAAACTTTGCGTGCAACCGTTGCGGCCAGAGCCGAAAAACGGCAGCCAGTCCCAAAGTTGAGGCGTGGTGAGCCGTGGTGAAGCGTGGTTGGACTATCGTGGTTGGACTATCAACGATCCCTGATGACAACTGGCTGGACCACTATCGAGGCGTGGTGAGCCGTGGCGAGGCGTGGCCGTTTTAATAAAACGTTCTAGGCCTGTCACTTTTTCCTTGCACCCGGTGTTATAACGCAGTAAGTCAAAGACGGGCCGCCGCAGCCCAAGCGTTCATAACCATAAGAGTCAACAACAGCCAAGGAGAACCGATAGTCATGGCGAAGAAAGCCCCCGCAAAGAAGAAGGCAGTGAAGAAGTCACCCGCGAAGAAGCCGGTCAAAAAGACGGCCGCGAAAAAGGCTCCGGCCAAGCGCGCCGTCACGAAGCAGGATCCGCGTACCGCGCTTGAGGCGCAGCTTCGCGGTCTTGAGAAGTCGCTCCACGAGCTGCGCGGCGAGCTGTCGCACTTCCAGGCGACCGTCGTCTCGTCATCCCGGAACCTGCTCGGCGCGTTCAGCGGCTTCCGCGATGCCCTGTCGTTCCAGAACAACCCCGGCGCCGACGGCGTCCGCCAGGCGGCGACCCGGCTCGTGGATGGCGTGAACCACTACATCCAGTCGCTCCAGACCCGCGTCCGCTCTGTCCGCAAGGCGGGGTAGGGCACGCACGCGCCGGGCGTCTCCGGCCGGGGCGTGACCATCAGGATGGCGGGAGGACAGCCGGCCGGGCGAAACTGGCGGGCTGTCCTTTCCGCGTCTGGAGTGCTGGCGTCCCTCGTGCCGCTGCTGGCACTCGTAGCAGCCGCCGGTTGCCAGCGCCCCACGGCTCCGGCCACAAAAGGGGGGATGCCGTTCCCCTTCCACCACCGGGTCATCGAACCCCGCGATCTGTCGTCCGGTATTTCAGGCAGCAATCCGGACCAAAGGCCGCCGCTCCTTCTCCTGTTGCACGGGATCGGCGCCGACGAGAACGACCTCGCTCCGCTCGCGGGGATGCTGCCACCCCAGCTGAAAGTCGTGAGCCTCCGCGCCCCGCACGGCTACTACACCGGCCGCGCATGGTTTCAGATCGAATGGCGGCCGGACGGCACCGTCATACCGGACACCGGGCAGGCGCGGGCATCGCTCTCTGAACTCGTGAGCGCGCTGGAGATGGCCCCCGCCCTGTTCGGGACCGACCCTGCCCGGACATTCGTGCTCGGCTTCAGCCAGGGGGCGATGATGAGCCTCGGCGCGCTCCACACGGCACCCGGAAGGCTCGCCGGGGTGATGCTTCTCAGCGGCCGCCATTCGGAGGATCTTTTTCCCCTCGCCGCTGGCCGGGAGGCCATTGCCCGTGTCCCGGTGCTCGCCGCCCACGGCCTTTATGACGAGGTGCTGCCGGTGGAAAACGGCCGCCGGACGAAGGCCGCCTTCGAGGGTTTCCATCCCGACTTCACCTACCGCGAGTTCCCCGTCGCCCACGGCATCAGCGAGGACGAGCTGGAGTGGATCGCCGACTGGCTGGAGAAGAGGCTGTAGGGGGAAGATTACGGGCGGCTGTAAAGCACACCTACTCCTGCGCCTTGCCGGTCATGGGGACGAAGCGGACGGGGATGACGGGGCGGGTGTCGAAGGTCTTTTCGCCGGTGCGGGTGATGACGATGAGTTCCTGCTCCCCCACGCCGACGGGGGCGATCAGCTTGCCGCCGGTTTTCAGCTGCTCCTTCAGGGGTTCCGGCACACGGGGCGGGGCGGCGGTGATCAGCACGGCGTCGAACGGGGCGGCCTCGGGCCAGCCCAGATAGCCATCGCCGTGGCGGACATGGACGTTCCGGTAGCCGAGCCGCTCCAGGATGCCGGCGGCCTGGCGGGCGAGGGGTTCCAGTATCTCGACCGAGTAGACCTCGGCGCCCATCTCGGCCAGCACGGCCGCCTGGTAGCCGGAGCCGGTACCGATCTCCAGCACGCGGCTCCCCGGTTTCACCCCGGCCAGTTCGCTCATCAGGGCGACGATGTAGGGCTGACTGATCGTCTGGTCGAGGCCGATCGGAAGCGGCCGGTCGGTGTAGGCCTGCTGCCGGAGCGAGGGCGGCACGAAATCGTGCCGGGGCACCCGCTCCAGGGCTTCCAGCACCCGGGCGTCCTTTACTCCCCTGCTCATGATCTGCGTCTCGATCATACGCCTTCTAGCTAAGTCTGTTTCTTCGGATGACAACCCCCCTTCGGGCCAGCGGGGGCCGGTGGAGGCCAGCGGCTGGGCCTCGGTGGCGGGCCGCGGGGCCGTACAGGCGGCCGAAACGGCCATGAAGGCCGCCGTGAGCAGAAAAAATGCGGGCCGGGTCATTCCCCCAGTCTAGTCCTGCTGGCGGGCCAAGGTCATCTGGATTCGGGTGGCCGTTTCCAGGCCCCGGAATATCACTGCATCTGATCCAGGTATTCGGCGAGCCCGTAACCCACCTCGTCGCCAAGGCGGTATTCGGTCATCCCCTCGGTGATGCGCGTGACCATGCCCTCGCGCCGGTTCCTCAAAGGGAGCATGCTAAGGACTTTCCCGGTGATCTCCCTGGGGCCGGCGGTGGTCTGGGCCCTCAGCGTGAACGCCTTGATGATCTTCTCCGGGCCGTCATCGTCCCAGATCTCCTCGGCGGTGAAATCGGTGACGGTAAAGGCTTCGGTCTCACCCCGGTAGAACTTTCCGTAGCGGTGGACCGAGCCGTCGGGAAAGCAGATCACCGTGATCATGCCACCGAACGTGGGGCTGAAGTCGATGGTGTACCAGCGGTACCATTTCGGCCCCTGCCAGTATCGCGGCCCCCAGGAGTGGTCGCGCAGGCCAACACCCTCCAGGCTGATGGTCTTTCCGTCAAAGGAGAGTGTCCCGGTGACGGCGCAGTGCTGTTCGTAGTGTTCCTTGTAGAAATCCATCTTCGCCGCCGCCGTGTCCTCGCGCTCGGACCGCTGGATCGGGCTCCAGCCCTTCACGTCGAGGACAAGTTCGGCGGGGATGCGCTCCGACTGCGACAATGCCTTCTTCGGGTCCACCATCTCCATCGGCTGGGTGAGCCGGTGCAGCTTGCCGGAGAAGGTGATTCGCTGGTGGCGCCAGGGGGTGATCGTCTCGAACTTCATGCCGCTGGCGTCATAGGCCCGGTTGGTGGCGATCTTCGGCCGGTCGAACCGGAACAGGACATGGCCGTTGGGGAGATAGATCGTGCAGGTCATCTCCGCGTAGCCCTCGTTCACGCGGTTGCCGATCCGGAACCAGCCGCCAGTCTTCTCACGGCGGTCGTAGAAGTTGAAATACATCGACTCGTTGTAGTTGGACTCCGGCCCCGGTTCGTGGGTGGTGTCGTCCTCGGGCTTGTACTGTTCGGGCACGAATGCAGCCATGATCCTTTTGTCCCCCGCTGTCAGAAGATTAAGCGCAAGACTGACGCGGGCGTCAGCCTAACGCGACGGCGATGACGAAGGCCAGCAAAAAAAAGCGACGAAAACCGGCAGGGAAAACTGACGCGGGAAAGCTGCTGGAAAAGCCTGAAGGGGAAAAGGTCAGCCCGAGCCGCTGCCGCCCGTGACCTCCCGGAACTTGTCCAGGAGCCGCTGGGCCCGCTCCAGGTATTTCTGGGCGCGGTCGTGGGCGGGGTCCATGAGGAGGACGAGGTTCCAGCGTTCGATGGCCCGGTCGAGCTGTTCGTTCCGGTAGAAATTGACGCCCTCGCGGAACAAGTCTTCGGTTGTCTTGCCGATCTTCGCGATCGCCTGCTGGCGGCCTTTCTGGGCGGCCTCATTGTTGGGATCCAGGTCGAGCGCCTTGTTGAACCGCTCCAGCGCCTTGGCGTTCTCGCCTCTGGCGAGATAGCCCTGCCCCTCGCTGAGGCGAACGGCGGTGATCTGATCGAACGATGCGGCGGCCGGTTCAGCCGGCGCCGGGGCGGCTGCCGTCTTGCCGGCGGGAGTCCTGGCGGCGGACTTCTTCGGACTGACCTTCGCCGCCTCGGCGTAGAGTTCGGTGATCCGGTTCTTGTAGTTCTGCGCCTGCGGGTGGGCGGGCCAGGTGCGTAGCACCCGGTTGAAGACGGCGAGCGCCTTCTGGTACTCGCGCTTGCGGTAGAGTGCGATACCCTCTTCCATGGATTTCGAATACTGCGCGGCGATCTGGGTCTCGACCTCGTTCAGGCGGGTGCCCACCTCATCGTGGAACGGGTCGAGCCGTTCCAGCTTGAGGAGCGTCGTGTGGGCTTCGGTGTAGTTCTTCTTTTCGATCTGGGTGTTCAGCACTGTAAAGAGGCCGCGGCGGCGGCTATCCAGCTCGGCGTTCAGGCTGGCAACGGTTTCAGCGAGGTCCGAACGGCGGGGGTCGAGCTTGAGCGCCTCGCGGTAGAGGCGGATCGATTCGGCGAGCCGCCCCTTGGAGGCGAGATCCTTCGCCTGGGTGACACGGCTGCCGACCTCGCGGGCGAGCATCGTCTCGGCGCGCTGGGTCCGCCCGGCGGCATCGGCATAACCGGGATTTTCCTTGAGGAATACGATCGCCTCGTAGAGACGGCCGTCGGAGATGAGGTCGTCGGGGTTCACCGGCGGCGCCGAGGGCTGGGTCCGGGGCGCGCAGGCGGTGGCCAGCATGATCACGAGGACGGCCAGAATGCGCGCCGCTTGCAGGCGTAATTCTGCATGGTAGCCTGTGCTTAAACGGAACGGGCTGGGAGTTGCCGTGCGCAAACGGATCCTCATTGCGGAAGATTTCGAAACCCTCTCGAAACTCATTCGGAACTCTCTCAGGTCGCTTGACGCCGATTTCATCGAGGCGTCAGATGGCCAAGAGGCGATCAGCAAGGCCGGTTCGGAGCATCCCGACCTCATCATCATGGATGTGGGCATGCCCAAAATCAACGGCTACGACGCCACGCGGGCGATCAAGTCCAGTCCTGAAACGCGGCACATCCCGGTCCTGATCCTGACGGCCACTGGGGACCAGAAGGAAGCCCAGCGGGCGGGTGCGGACGACTTCCTTGCCAAGCCCTATAGCCCGAGCGACCTGAAGGCGCGGGTTTCGAAGCTGATGGGCCTTTCCTGAAGCATCCTGGCACCGCCCGTCATGGTGCCGTTTCAGAATGAGCGTCGTTCAGATGCCTCCGGCAATCACTGGTAGAAAGGCTTTCCCCCGGACGGTCCGGCACCCCATAATACGGGCATGGGGTCTTCAGCCGTGCTCAGGGGAATCGCCGCATCTTCAGCCTGCCTGCTGCTGTTCGCAACCGGCTGTGCGAAGTCGATTGACCATTCGCTCATTCCCGAACAGCAGCCGAACTTCCAGGAAAACCTCGCCAAGGGGAAGATCTACACCTCTGCCCTTCCGATCGGTGGCACGCCCTCGCGGCTCGGCAAGGTGATCGGCGTTGTCGATGCGCCGGTTGACGATGTCTGGAAGGTAGTCGTCGATTACGGATCGTACAAGCATTTCATGCCGCTCATCTGGGAGAGCGATCTCATCGGTTCGGAGGGGAACAAGGCCGATGCGCGGCTCCAGTTCCAGATCAAGCCCATTCCGGTGATCTACTGGTGCATCCTCCGTTACAACCACAATCCGGGGATCTACCACATCGACTGGCAGCAGGTGGAGGGCGACATCAAGAACACCTATGGCAGCTACGATCTGGCGCCGTTTCCGGATGCCAATGGCAACCGCACCAAACTCACCTACCAGCTCTATTTCGAGATCGGCAATCCGCTGCTCGACACCGGCGCCGACTGGCTGACCGAGACGGTGCTCCCGGCCGTGATCACCCGCATCCGGGACCGCGTGAAGGAGGCCAATCCGCCGATGATGGAGCTGCCAGCCTACGCGCGTCCGCAGATGGTCGACACCCAGAAGCAGATCGAAGACGCCATGCGGGATGTCGAGCTGAGATAATCCTACAGTTTTCCCGCCGCCCTCGCTGGCAGGCGGTCCAGGCGGCGGCGCAGGTCCGGCAAGAGGCCGGGCAGGCGGATGAGCGAGGTCAGGTGTCCGCCGGGGATCCACACCTCCTGCACACCGGGCCAGCGGTCGAGTTGCCGACGCATGGAGTCGGCCCGGACAAACACGTCATCCCTGGCGGCGACGACGATGATCCGCTCGTGGGGGATCACCGGCATGACGCGGGTAAAGCCCACCAGTTCGATCAGTTCACCGAGTTTCTGCGTCGAGATGCCGAAGGAGGCCATCTCTTTTCTCACCTCGTCGAGGATGGGCGCCTTGTCGATCACGTCGGTCAGGTCGAGATGTCCGATGATCGGCACGGCCCAGGAGATCCGTGACTCGGTGCAGGCCGTGAGTTTCGTGACCATCGCCCCGAGACTGATGCCGGTGACGCCCACCTCGTCATAAATGCCCAGGTTCAGCACATGCTGGATGACCGTCCGGGTATCCATGACCGACTGCCGGATCGCTTCAAAGGTCAGCATCAGGTCGGCCGTGACGAACATCGCCCCGTCGTAGCGCGATTCGCGGATCTGGCGTTCGCCGTGATGCGGCAACTGGAAATGGTAGAGGTCAGCGTCGAGGCCGCGGCACATGAGCGGCCCCACCAGCACGTCTTCCAGGATGGAGCCGGGTTCCATCCAGCCGTGGACATGGACAATGGCCCGCCGGGGACTGAAACCGCGGCGCGACACCTTGCGGGCCTTGAACGTGTGCAGCGGTCCGTGATGCCTGCGGTAGTCGCCGAGGGTTTCCTCGACGAGCGGCAGATGGTCGCTTTCAAAAAAGAGCGTCTGGTAGTCAAAGCCGGCGATTGAGCGGGTGTGCCCGGTTCGCACGGCCGGTTCCGGGCGCGGAGCCGGGAAGAGTTCCTCACGGTTCCGGTTCAGGTACCGGTCTATCCAGTGGAGGGTGTTCGTCTTCCGGCTGAGGGTTTTCTGCTGCGCCGCAGTGATGATTCCGACGAAATTGTCGAAGCCCGTGTGGAAGTTCATGGGCAAAGTGTATCTGAGGGGCTGGCCAGAAACATAATCAGAGGATGGTGGAGCTGATCGGGATCGAACCGACGACCTCCACAATGCCATTGTGGCGCTCTCCCAAACTGAGCTACAGCCCCATCGTTAACGCGGGAGAACCGGGAGGAACCTTTGAACAGGTGCCTCCGGCCGGGGCGCAAGATGAAATAGTGCGTCCCGTCTGTCAAGAGCGGGCAGCCGGCGCAAAGCGTTTCGTATTGGGAAGCCCCGTCAAGGGCCGCTAGACTGCCTCCGGAGGCCGGAAAACCGTTGCGGAAAGTCATCGGGAACTACGTTCATCACCCTGGCAACCACTGCGGTTCGACGGCGCTGTCCAACGTCTGCCGGTTCTGGGGCCTCAAACTGTCCGAACCGTTTTGTCTCGGACTCGGCGCGGGCCTTGCGTTCCGGTATGTGGTGCTGCCCGGCATGAGCCCCTCACGGGCATTTTTCCCCCGAAATCACTCGCTTGAGCAGGACTTCCTCCGGCGTTCCGGGGCGAAATGGAAGCTGCGTGTTTGCACCGACGGCGATCCGTGGAAACCGGTGCGTGACGAACTGGACCATGGGCATCCGGTGATCGTGAACTGCGATATCTTCGATCTTGGCTATTTCCAGTCGAAGACCCACTTCAACGCCCACAAGATCGTGGTGTTCGGTTACGACGAGGAAAAACAGTCGGCCGTGATCAGCGATTCGGAGTTCGACGAGGTACAGGAGGAACCGCTCGAATCGCTCGCCCGCGCCCGTGGTTCCAGGGCGCAGCCGTCGATGGGTGCCGGAAGCCCGTGGTTCGAGATCGCCTTTCCGGATCCGCCGCCGGACTGGAGCGGCCCCGTGCGCGAGGCGGTGCGGGCGCAGGCGGAGATGCTCCTGGACCCCAGGCATCCGGACAGCCTGGCGGCCATGGAGCGGGCTGCGGCAGATCTTCCGGGGTGGGCGGCGATCCCGGACCTTTCGTGGTCGGCCCGTTTCGCCTACCAGATTATCGAAAAGCGCGGGACTGGCGGCGGAGCATTCCGGAAGATGTATGCGGATTTCCTTGAGGAGGCCGGGTGTCTGGTGCCGGAACTGGCGGGGCTTTCCGCAGAGATGAGTGAAGTCGCGGCCCAGTGGACCCGGCTGTCCGGGGTGTTCAAGACTGTCTCCGCGCTGGAAGGCGCCAGTCCGGAAGCGCTCCTTGCCGAGGCGGCGGGAATGCTCCGGTCGATTCACGAGAGCGAGGCCCGCATTTTTGAAACCGCCCGCCAGCGGCTTGGGTAGGCGGGGGAGAGCCGGACCGGAAGTGGACGTATTCGAATCCTTCTCGATGGCTACCCAGTCCCTGTCTGCGAACAAGGGGCGGTCGCTGCTCAACATGCTTGGCATCATCGTTGGCGTGATGAGCGTTATCCTGCTCATCTCCATCGGTGAAGGCGCCCGCCAGTTCGTCATCAACGAGTTTTCGGGCGTCGGAACCAATCTCATCATCGTGACGCCGGGCAAGTTTGAGACCCGGGGCGGCCCGCCGATCATCGCCTCCACGCCGGAGCAGCTAACCATCGAGGATTCCGACATGCTGATGCGCGTCCCGTCCCTGAGCGGCGTGACGCCGATCGTGATCGGCGCCGTCGAGGTCAAATACGGCAACCGGTCGCGCAACCTGTTCGTGATCGGGGCCAACGAGCACTGGCCGGCAGTCAGGGATTTCGGTCCGTCCGTGGGGCGGTTCTTCAACAAGGCGGAGTCGGACTCCGGAAGAAATTTCGTCCTGCTCGGCCAGACGGCCGCTCGCGAGCTGTTCGGCCGGCGCAATCCCCTGGGCGAGCACGTCAAGGTGGGCGACGTGAAGTTCCGGGTAATCGGCCTGATGGAGCCCAAGGGCGAGCACATGGGTTTCGACATGGACGATCTGGTGCTGGTACCGGTGCGGGCGGCGATGCGGATTTTCCAGACCGACAAGATCATGTCGATCCAGGCGAGCGCACGGTCCAGTTCGGCGGCCGCTATTGACCGGGCGGCGGCCGATATCCGGCGGGTGCTGATGGAACGCCATGACGGCAAGGAAGACTTCACGATCGATACCCAGAAGGACATGATCGACCGGCTGGACGAGATTACCCGCTACCTCACCTACGTCCTGTTCGGCATCGCCTCGATATCCCTGCTGGTGGGCGGAGTCGGGATCATGAACATCATGCTCGTTTCGGTGAAGCGCCGGACACTGGAGATCGGGCTTCGCAAGGCAGTGGGAGCCTCACGCCGGGATATTCTCATGCAGTTCCTGGTCGAATCGATGACCGTTTCGGCCGTGGGCGGCCTGATCGGACTGGCAGGCGCCGCGCTGGTGGTGGGTGCGTTCTTCCTGTACATACCGGGGCTTCCCGTTCAGGTCAGCGTCTGGAACGTGACGCTGGCGATGGGCTTCACGGGGGCCATCGGAGTTATCGCCGGGGTTTATCCGGCCTGGTCGGCGGCGGCGAAAGACCCCGTTGAAGCCCTGAGATACGAATAGCGGACGGAGTATCGCGGACGGTGGACATTTTCGAGAGCGTGAACATGGCGACCGATTCGATCACGTCGAACCGGCTCCGGTCAGGACTCAACATGCTCGGCGTCATTATTGGCGTCACCAGCGTCCTGTGGCTCGTCTCCCTCGGCGACGGGGCGCGGATCTTTGTCCAGGAGAAGTTCGCCAACCTGGGGACGAACCTGATCATCATTTCTCCGGGTAAGCGCGAGACAACCGGCGGGCCTCCGGTGACAGGGCTTGCGCCGGAAAAGCTGACCCTTGAGGATTCGTGGGCGCTCACCCAGCGGACCCGTTCGGTGATCAAGTCCACGCCGATCATCTTTTCGTCAACCGACGTCAAAGTGGAAAACCGGGGCCGGACGACACGGATCGTCGGCGCGAGCGAGGACTATCCCGACATCCGCGATTTTTATGTGGCGCAGGGCCGGTTTTTCACGAAGGAGGAGGTGGATGCCGGCCGGAACTACGTGGCGATCGGCTACAAGCTGGCCCAGGAACTGTTCGGCACCGGGCAGGTGCTCGGACAGTTCATCAAGATCGGAGAGACCAAGTTCCGGGTGATCGGAATCATGCAGCCCAAGGGAACATCCCTCGGATTCGACATGGACGAGATCGCACTTATTCCAGTCGGTGCGGCGATGACCGTCTTCAAGACCGATTCGGTCACGCAGATATTTGCCAAGGCGGCGTCCAAGGAGATGATGCCCACGGCGATCGAGGATATCCGCCGGGTGCTCATGGACCGGCACCGCAACAAGGAGGATTTCACGATCACGACGCAGGATGCGATCCTGGGCGCAATGGATCGCGTGATGAAGGTGCTCACCTACCTGCTGGCGGGAGTCGCTTCGATCTCGCTCATCGTCGGCGGCATCGGGATCATGAACATCATGCTGGTGTCAGTCACCGAGCGGACCCGGGAGATCGGCGTCCGGAAGGCGGTCGGTGCATCCCGGCGCGATATCATGATCCAGTTCGTGATCGAAGCCGCCACCATCAGCGGCGTGGGCGGACTGATCGGCGTTATGGTGGGTGGCATCGGTATAGGCATTCTCGCGCTGGCAGCACCTGCATTTCCGGCGACCATGTCGGCGGGCCATGTGGCGCTTGCGCTCGGATTTTCCATCGCCGTCGGCCTCATATCGGGCGTCTATCCGGCGAGGGAGGCCGCATCGCTCGATCCGATCGAGGCACTGCGGTACGAGTAGGACTGCTGTTACTGCTTCTGCAGCATGTGATATAAGGACGCCATGACGGGAACCTGCTCGTGGAGTGTGATGGGTGCCGCATTCGCTGCCGGCCTCGTGGCGGCGACGGCGGGTTACTGGATATTCCGGCACCGGCTGGCCGAGGCGGTGATCAACCGCAAGCTCGACCGGGCGCGGCGGCTTTACACGGAAGGCGATTCCGACGGTGCAGCCCGTGAGCTGAAGGAAGTGTCGAACCTCGCCATCCCGCAGGAACTCCTCGCCCGGGTTACGGTGCGGCAGGTGAGCGCCATCTACCGGGAGACCGGGCTCGAGGCCCGGGTGCAGCAGTTCATAGGGCTGTTCGAGCCGCTGGACGAAGACGGAAGACCCCTGAACCGGAAAAAACGCTGAGAGGCGGGTCCCATGAACGACAGGCATCGTCCCGGAAGCCCCATCCCGGCAATGCAGCCGAATGTCGAGATCATCCTCTGGGGAGCAATCCTCTCCAGCATGCTTCTTTTTGCCGTAGTGGGCTGGTTTGTGGTCAGCCAGGGACTGGCGGGTACGGAAGTCCGGCTGGCTCCCGCGGTGCAGTCAACGCTCAACGTGTCAGCCCTTGTGCTCTGGCTGCTGGCGCTGGCCCTTCCGCGTTATCTCAAGTCACCCGAGAAGGTCAGGGCCCTGCACCAGACTCCGGAGGAGCAGGTGAAGACAGGCAAAATGGTGCTTGCCGTCAGCTGGGGGCTTGGCGAGGCCGGGGTTCTCATGGGGTTTGTCATGATGATTCTTGCCGGGAACTTCCCCCTGTTCCTTCCCTATCTCGGTGCCGGGGTTCTGGTGCATGTGCTCAACTTCCCGCGCCTGCACCGGTACGGCGGGGATACGCAGAAATAGCTGGAGCCCTGCACCGGAACCGGTTACAGTTTCTCCAAACCGAATGGTCCCGACTGGCGAAATCGTCCCGGAGGGGGACGACCTACCCTCCACGTTCGATGACTACTCCCGCCGAGTGGCGCAGGAGCGGTTCCGCATTTTTTCGGCCATCGGTGGCGTTGGCTACCTGTTCATCGCACTGACCGGGCGATTCCTTTATCCTGAAATCCCGTCTGCGGGGCACGACAAGGCAACCCTGTACCGGATTGCGATATCGGCCTGCTTCTTCCTGCTCGCCTGGCGGGCCAGCACCGTTCCGCTGGGACAGTTCCAGTCCCGGCGCTGGGGACTGGTGATGATGCTGCTGATGCTGCTTGGCTATGACCGCTGGATCTACATCACGAGCGGCGTCATGGGAGCCGCAGCCGGGCACACGGCGGCCGTCTTCCTCGGCTGGATGATCATGATGCCGGGCGGCGCCCGCGACAATTTTCTCTACTTTGCGGCCATGCTTTGCGCCAATCTCATACCGCAGATCTTCTGGCCAAACCCGTTTACAGTGTACCAGATTCTGCAGGCGAACGAGCCGATGCCGGTCCTTTTCGGGCTGGCCGTTGCCGGCATGCATGTTCTCGAACTCCATCGCCACCGGGAATACGACGCGCAAAAGCAGATCCTTGACCAGAATGAGATCCTCAAGCGTTCGGCGCACTATGATCCCCTGACAGGGGCCGGGAACCGGCGCTACTTCAGCGAGCGGTTGGAGGAGCAGTTCCGCCTCGCCGGACGGCACCGGCAGCCGCTCAGCCTGATCATGCTGGACCTGGACCACTTCAAGCGGGTCAATGACGAATTCGGCCACCGGACGGGGGACGAAATCCTGAAAGGGGTATCGCAGGTGATCCGTCCACTCCTCCGGACGGGCGATGTGTTCGCCCGGTACGGCGGCGAGGAGTTTGTCATCCTGCTTCCCTCAACTGACATCACTGGCGGCCGCCGCCTCGCCGAGCGTCTCCGCAGGGCTGTCGAGGAGACGGTCTTCAGCCAGAACGGCCTTGAACTGCGCCAGACCATCAGCCTCGGGGTCGCCCAGCATACGGGTGAGCACAACGATCCGGAGGCACTTCTGGAACTGGCCGATCAGGGACTCTACCGGGCCAAGAACGCGGGCAGGAACCGGGTCGGGGAATAGGACGCCGGTCATTGGCGACCCGTGGCAAACCTCCTAGCCTGAACCCTCGTGAACCAGCACCCGCCGGGTACGCATTCCGGCCTGACTGAAAGGCTCAACATCCGGCCGGGAGAACTCCCCCGGACACTATTGCTGTTCCTGTACCTGTTTCTGGTCGGAGTGATTTTCACGGCCGGCAGGACCGCCCGGGACGCCCTTTTCCTCGACACCTACCCGACGCGATGGCTCCCGTGGATGTCGGTGGCCTATGCCGCAGTATCAGCGGCAGTGGTGCCGCTTTACGCCGCGGTGGCGGACCGGTACCGCCGGGACCGTCTCAATGCCGGATTCGCGCTCGCCGTCGCGGGCGTATACGGGCTGGCCTGGGCGCTGATCGAACTGATCGGGTTCCGTCCGGCGGTGGCGGGACTGTACGTGTTCGTGGAGATCAGCTCGAATCTCCTGCTTGTGCAGTTCTGGACCCTGTCGGGCGACTTGCACGACCCCAGGGAAGCCAAACGGCTGTTTGGCGTGATTGGCAGCGGGCGGATGATCGGGACCGTCTTCTGTGGTCTCGCGGTCGGAGCCGTGGTCGGCATGACCGGCACGAGCGCCATCCTGCTTATCATCGCCGGACTGCTGGTGCTCACCGCCTGGACCATCACCGTGACCGGCCGGCGGTTTGTCCGGGCCGCACCGGCCACGCGGGTGAGTGGAGCAGCCCCGGCAGCAGCCCTCTGGCGATCGGCCTATGTCGGATGGATCGTGGCGCTGTTCATCGTCACCTACACGGTCGCCACCATCGGCGATTACCAGTTCAAGGTGATCGCACGGGAGCACTATACGGGCGAGAAGCTGGCCGCCTACTTCGCCCTCTTTAACGGGGCCACTGGCGCGCTGGCGTTCGTGTTCCAGTTTTTTGTCTCGTCCCGGCTGCTGGCGGCGTTCGGCATGGCGGCGGGCCTGATCGTGATGCCGGTCCTCATGGGGGCGGGGAACCTCTGGCTGTGGCTCACGGCAGGGAGCCTTGCGGCGGCGACCGCCATCAAGTTCAGCGACAATGCATTCCAGTTCACGATCAACGATTCGGCGATCCAGCTTCTGTACTATCCGTTCGGTCCGCAGGTGAAGGCCCGGCTGAAATCGCTGATCGAGGGCGTCGTGAAGCCGGTGGGCTACGGCGTGGGCGGGCTCCTCGTGGCCGCGATCGGCGTGGGTCTTGGCCCGGTCCGGCTCGCCTGGGTGGCCCTGCCACTCATCGCCCTGTGGATCGTGACGGTGGCGGTCCTCCGGAAGCGGTATCTCGATTCGCTGGTCCAGTCGCTCGCCCGGCGGCGGCTGGAAACCGGGGAGATTCATCTGGCAGCGACACCCGAGATCATCCGCGAGCTGACGGCGAGCATCAGGACCGGAAACGATTTCCAGGCCGGCTTCGCCCTGGACGAACTGAGGGAAATCGCGCCGGCGCAGGCGGGCCCTGTGCTGGAATCCCTGCTGGGCGATCCCGCCCGGAGAGGATTCGCCCTTCGCCGGATACAGGGGGCTGATGTCCCGCCAGCAAGGGTCGAACCGTTTCTGGATGACCCCGATCCAGAAGTCCGCCTTGCGGCCATCGCGGCCTATGGTGCCTTGCGGAGCGAGGAGGCAATCGAGCGGTTTGGCCGCATCTTTCTGAAAGGCGATCCCGGTGAAATCGATGCCGCCGTGGTTTCCCTGATCCGGAATGCCGGACTGGAGGGAGTCCTGGCCTCGGCCGACCACATCCGGCGGCTGCTGTCGGGAGGCGACAACGAGAGAATCCGGGCTGCCCGGATCATCGGCGAATCGGAGGTGAAGGCCTTCGGCCGTTCGTTGCTCGGACTGATGGATGACGCATCCACCGTCGTCCGCCGGGAGGCTTTCGCTGCCGCCGGAAAACTCGCCAATCCGAGACTGCTTCCCCGCCTTATCGACGCGCTGGGGGATTTCCACCTGCGTTCGGTCGCTGCCGGGGCAATCGAACGGTATGGCGAGGCGGCGATGGACGGACTGGGCGGAGCACTGCAGGATAACAGCCTCCCGGTCGACACGCGGCTCCGGATACCGCAGCTCATCCGCCGGATTGACCGGCCGGGCGCCGCCGAAATCCTGTGGAATGTTGCAGGTACACCGGACGAGAGTCTCCGCACCCAAGTGCTCCACCATGTCGCGCGTCTTCGTGAAAGATGGAAACTCCCGGTGGCGCGGGCCGAGATCAACCGTCTTCTGTCTCTGGAGGGTGAAACGGCCTGCCGCTGGCTGTCCCGCATGCAGTATCTGGAGGATGGTGACAGGCTCCTGTCGGAAGCGGTCGAGCAGCGGATCCGCTTCTGCTGGCGGCGGGTATTCTCCCTGCTCAGGCTGAAATATCCTTATGAATCGATATCGAGGATACGGTACGGGATCGAGAGCGGCGACCGCATCCGTGCCGGCACGGCCATTGAGGCACTCGACAACCTGCTCGATCAGGACGACCGGAGCTGGATCGTTCCGCTGATTGATCCCCAGTCGCGCGGTGAAGCATACGAGGCGCTTCGGGACAGGTATCCCCGGTTTGCCGAGGATGAGGCGGCGGCACGCCGGTTCCTGACGGGCGGCAGCGATCCATATCTGGCGGCTGTCTGGGTACGTTCCCTGCCCCGTGCGGCGCAGTCAGGGTTGCCGGCAGATGACAGTTTCCTGTCGCCGCTTGTCATCGAAGAACTCTATTTTGCCGCTGCCGGTGACGGCAGTTCGGCCGGTTCCCTGCTGGAGGCCGCCCGGAAATGGCGCGTCCGGCGGGTGATCGAGCACGATCAGTCCCGCAGCCTGCCTGGAGGTCCATACCGCATGCTTACCACTCTTGAACGGGTCCTGTTCCTGAAGGGCGTATCGCTGTTCCAGCAGGTCGCCGGAGATGATCTCGTCGGCCTGGCAGAGGCGGCCCATGCCGTCACCTACGAGGCGGGCCAGACCGTATTCGAGGCGGGCGATCCCGGCGATGCGCTGTACCTCATTGTACACGGCAAGGTCCGGGTCTATCTGGGCGGGAACGACCTCGCCGAGCTCGGTCCCGGCGAGTGCTTCGGCGAGATGGCGATCCTGGACAATGCCATGCGCTCGGCATCCGTGGCGGCCACCGAACCGCTGCTCGCGCTTCGCATCACGCAGGAGGATTTTTTCGAGATCCTCGTCGACCGGCCCGAGATTTCCCGCGGGGTTTTTGCCGTTCTCACGGCACGGCTCCGCAAGTCCGACGAGCGGATACGGGAACTGATCGCTTCCCGGCAGGGAACAGGCTGACTCAGCCCATCCACTTTTCGACGGTTTCGAACGGGATGTGGTCGGAGATTTTCTCCCCGTAGAACACCGCCTGGATCACCCCATCAGGCCCGATCAGGAAATCGCCGGGGATCCGGGTCCGGGTTCCCTCGGAGTAGGTGCTCATGAAGCCTTCTTTTGCGGCACGGGCGAGGTGCGGCAGGTTGCCGGGCGAGAGATATGCGCCAAGGCCCGACTCCAGCCCGTATATCCTGTAGAGCTTTTCCTCCGGGTCGCTGATGAGCGGGAAGGGCGGGGCCTGCTTGCCCACATACCCGGAGATCGACTCCTTCGGCGACTGGAACACGGCCAGCACCTGTACGCCTTTCGACGTGAACTCGTCATGACGCCTGATGATGTCATGAACCCGCAGGTTGCAGAGCGGGCAGGACGCATAGCGGAAGAACGCGAGCCAGACCCTCTTGCCGGCGTAGTCCGACAGCTTCAGTGTGGTTCCGTTCCACACATCGGCTGTGAAGTCGGGGGCCCTGGTGCCGGGCTTGAGGCGCATGGGTAATCCCCTTTCAGTCGATGAAGAAATCCGGCATCAGCTTCGCGCCCGGTGTGACGGAGTATTTCTCCAGGTCGGTGATTCCGGCGGAGGCGAGCACTTCATCGTCAATGAAGAACTTGCCCGTGCATTCGCGGCTGGGCCGGTTGAAGATGATGTAGGCGGCGTCGGCCATGATCTCCGGCTTGCGCGAGCTTTTCATCATCATCTCGCCGCCCGGCATGTTGCCGATGGCGGCCGTGGCGATGGCCGTCCGGGGCCACAGGGCGTTGAACGCGATGCCGTCAGACCGGAACTCGCCTGCCATGCCAAGCACGCACTCGCTCATGCCAAACTTGGCCATCGTATAGGCCACGTGCGGACGGAACCACTTTTCTTCCATGTTGAGCGGGGGAGCGAGGTTGAGGACGTGGGGGTTGTTGCCTTTCTTCAGGAAGGGGATGCACTTCTGCGAACAAAGGAACGTGCCACGCAGGTTGATCTGGTGCATGAGGTCGAATTTTTTCATCGGCGTCTGGAGCGTGCCGGTCAGGCTGATCGCGCTGGCATTGTTGACGAGGATATCAATGCCGCCGAAGGTTTCGGCCGTCTTTTTCACGGCCGCCTCGACTTCTTCCTCGTTCCGCACGTCCACAACGAGCGGCAGCGCCTTGCCACCGGCTGCCTCGATCTCCTTGGCAGCCGTGTAGATCGTCCCGGCCAGCTTGGGGTGCGGCTCGGTGGTTTTGGCCGCAACGGCCACGTTGGCTCCGTCCCTGGCCGCCCTGACGGCGATGGCGAGCCCGATGCCGCGGCTTGCACCCGTTATGAACAGCGTTTTCCCCTTGAGGCTCATGGTGGTTTCCTTCCGGTCGAGCCCGTCTTTGGTGGTGACGGTGCCCGCAGCCGTCACTCCCTTATCCGTTTTGACGCGGGAAGGCGAGAGGGGGGGGCTTCTTGCAATCGCCCGTTCCGGCCACCTACTGATTCCGGCGTCCGTTGATGAAATCCACACCGGTTTGATGGTGGCGTGCCTTTGCAACCAAACGCATGCCGCCTGAGAGGAAAAGACCCCACATGCGCAGGATTCTGGTTCGTTCGATTGCTGTCATCGGTTCACTGGCCCTCATGGCTGCCTGCTCCGACGGTTTCGAGACCCGTCCGAGCGGCCTCAAGATAAAGATCGCAAAGCCCGGAACGGGCGACCGCGTGGCCGAAAAGGGCGATCAGGTGTCGGTTCACTACACCGGCTGGCTCTGGGTTGGCGGGAAGAAGGGCGACCAGTTCGATACGTCCCGTGACCGGGGGCAGCCGCTCCAGTTCACCGTCGGCACCGGGCGGGTGATCAAGGGATGGGATGAGGGGATTGCCGGGATGAAGGTGGGGGAGCAGCGTCTTCTCATCATCCCGCCGGATATCGCCTACGGACCGCAGGGCCGGCCCAAGATACCGGCCAACTCGACCCTGTTCTTCGAGACCGAGCTGGTGGCGGTGAAAAACCAGGAAGAAGTGAAAAAGGAACGCGAGGCGGCCCGCCAGCGGATGATGGAAGAACGGGCAGCCAAGCTCGCGGCCAATGCCAAGCCCATCACGATGGATGAAAAGGAAAAGTCCAAATGGACGGTCGAGGAAAGCGGTCTTTTCTGGCAGACCGTGAAGAAGGGTTCCGGCGCGGAGGCGCAACTGGGCCAGAAGGTGTCGGTCCACTATACCGGCAGGATCTGGGAAAACGGGCAGCTTGGTGACAAGTTCGACTCCTCCCTGGACCGCGGCCAGCCGTTCGAGTTCCAGCTCGGGCAGGGCCAGGTTATCCAGGGCTGGGACATGGGCGTGAAGGGGATGAAGGTGGGCGAAAAGCGCCTGCTGCTTATCCCGGCGGGGCTCGCCTACGGCGAACGGGCGATGGGCCCCAAGATCAAGGCCTACTCAAACCTCCATTTCGAGGTCGAGCTGCTCGGCGTCCAGTAAGCGGTCCCATTGCCCTTGATTGCGCCCGTCCGGGAGTATTACTTCCCCCGGCCGGTAGTCCTTCAGCATCCAAAGGGGCCCCATGAACACCAGCGATCCGATCACCCGCCGCAATACCGGTGCCGCGCTTGTCCGTGAGATCATCGATCCTCGCATCCGCCTTGAGGAAACTCCGTCACTGTCCCCGTCCCTGGTGACGGAACTCACGGCTCGCGCCAAGAGGGCGCGCCTTACGGCGGTCGATTGCGTGGCCCGCGTGGGCGAGGACCACCTGGGCGGCGCGCTGGAGATCATCGACCCGCTGGAACTGGTCCTCTCGGTGATGGACCGCTCCCGCGGAGACGACTTCTTCATCGCCCAGGGCCACGTGGCGGCGGGCTATTTCGCCGCGCTCTCCCAGCATGGCTACATCACGCCGGAAGACGTCATCAACGGTTTCCGAACCTCGGAGCCCATCGGCGGCCATGTGACGCCGATTGCAGGCGGGAGCATGAACACGGGCCGCCTTGGGAACGATGCAGGCGGCGTCGGGATGGCGCTGTGGAACCAGGGAGCGGGCCGGGACGGAGTAACCTACGTTTTCACGAGCGATGGCTCCATGCAGGAGGGGTCGGCGATGGAGGCGCTGGAGATCGCGGCAAACCGCCGCGCCCCGTGCGTGTTCATCCCGGCGCTGAATGCCATGCAGCTTTCCGGCACCACGCAGTCGGTGGACCCGTGCGGCAATCCTGCCGCCAAGGCGAGGGCGGCCGGTGTGCAGGTGATCGAAACGGTTTCACTGCACGATTTCGAGGGGTTCTACCGTGCGCTCCGCGAGGCGGCACTCCTGTGCCGCAAGGGCGAGGGGCCGGTTTTCATCTACCCGGCCGGTGAGACGAAACCGGCAAGGCAGGTCCTGGAAAATCCGTCGAAGTGGGGGTTCTCGCCGGACGAGGAACTGTGGGTCCCCGGTTCGATCATGGGGCGCGGTATCCGCGCCTGGGAAGACGGGATCATCGCCACGATCAACGCCGAGCGGAAGGGCAAACCGCTGGAGAAGCCGGTCAATCACCATGACGGCAATCTCAAGAAGGAAAACGTGCAGGCGATCCGGGCCGCGCTGGCGCTGACATCCGGGGAAGAGGCGCTCTCCGCGCCGCCTGCCCGGAAAGTGACGTTCCGCGCCCGCCCGGCACCGTCGTCGGCCACGAACTACGAGTTCGACTGGCCGGAGACATTCCCGCCGTCGGCGAGCGAACTGCTGGTGAAGGGAGATCACGGGGCCGACTGGGTATCGCCGCGAAAGGGCGTGAATGTGGCACTGAAAGCGCTCGCCGCAAAAAACGCGGAGCACATGGCCGCGGTTGACATGGACCTTGGCGGCTCGACCCAGCTCGGCGTGCTGGAAAAGCCGCTCGGCAGGCGATTCATCCAGGCCGGCATCCGCGAGCGCGGGGCATTCCTCGCGGCGGCGGGGTATATCTACGAAGGACTCACGCAGCTTGCCAATGGCGGAGGCAAGGGCAAGCTGCCCACCGTGGCGGCCTCGACGTTCGCTGCCTTCATCCAGGGCGTGGGGCGCGAGGGACTTGAGTTCGCCGACTACCAGCAGGACATTTCCGGCCACGACGAGCCGGGCCTGACCGTCGGCGTTCCGGTGAAGGTGATCTCCAGCCACAACGGCCTCAATCCCGGCAAGGACGGCATCACGGCCCATGCCCTTCACGGGATTGATCTGGCGTTCGAGCTGCCGCGACTGCGGCGTGCGTTCGTTCCGGCCGATGCCAACCATGCTGTCCATGTGATTCGCGAGATGTACCGGCTCAACGACTTCGCCCTGTATATCGGTCCGCGGGATGTGGTCCCGACGGTTTCCAGGCAGGGGAAACCCGGCGAGCCGCTTTTTGGTCCCGGCTGGAAGTTCGAGCCGGTGACGCTGGTGCGGTCGTCGCCGAAGGCGAAGACGGCAATAGTGGTCACGGGCCCGGTTCTCTACCGTGCGCTGATGGCCCGCGAGGCGCTGGAAAAGAAGAAACAGCCGGTGGATGTCTACTTCGTCGGGCAGGTGAAGCCGTTCCCCATCTCCAGAATCGTGAAGATCCTCCAGTCGTACGACTCGGTGGTGACGGTGGAGGACGGATTTGTGGGCGGCAGCGATTCGGCAAGGGGGCTGGCGGGCCTTGTGGCTGGCTGCCTTGCCCAGAACGCGGCGAAAATCCTTTCGGGGCGCAAGGGGAAGAAGAAACTCCCCGGCCTTGGGAAGACCGGTAGTCCCCACGGCCAGACCATGAGCGAGAGCCCGCTCGTGATCTACGACCGGTACGGCCTCGCTGTGGCCGATATCGTCAAGGCCGCCCAGCGGGCACTGAGATAGCAGGCCGTATATCCCTGCTTACTGCGGCGTACCCGCACTATCCCGTGTTTCAGGAGTTCCTGTCATGCCCAAGCTCAACCTGTCCGGCCTGCATGTCGTTGTCACCGGTGCGTCGTCCGGAATAGGCGAGGCAGTGGCACGTGAACTGGCCCGAGCCGGAGCCAAGCTCTCGCTGGTGGCACGCCGGAAGGAGCGGCTGGAGGCACTCGCCGCCGAGGCCCGGAACCTGGGGGCTCCCTCGGCGTCCGTGTTCCCGGCGGATCTTTCCAGGGCGGGGACGGCCGGGCCCCTCGGCACCGGAATTGAGCAGGCCGCCGGAGCGGTTGATATTCTCGTTAATAATGCCGGGATTTCGGGCGGGGTTTCGACCTTTGCCGACGCGAACCCGAAAGATCTCCGCGACGCGATCGAGGTGAACTTCGCCGCGCCGGTGGAACTGGCCCGCGCCGTTCTGCCGGGAATGATCTCCCGCCGCAAGGGGGTGATCGTGTCGGTTTCATCGGGCTTTGCGTTCGTGGCCGTGCCGGGATCGGCGATCTACTGCGCGACCAAGCGGGCGCTGTCGATGCTGGACGACGTGCTTCGCGCCGAAACCCACGGGACGGGGGTCGGGATTCTCAGCGTTTATCCCGGTCCGGTTGATACGGACATGCTTCGCGGTACGGCGAAAGCCCTGGGTTCCGACGGCCTGCCGCCAGTGCCAACCGGAACCCCGGTGGAACTGGCCCGCAAGCTCCGCGAGGCGCTCGAAAAGGGCCGGGATTCGCTCCATTATCCGGCGGTTTATGGAGTCGCACCCCTTCTGGGTCCGGCCGCCGGGCCGGTGCTCCGCCGGCTGGGACCGCAAGCGGTGAAAATCCTCAAGCGGAACTAAATTTCACGGGTTACCCGGCCAGAACTGGACAAAAATCGGAAAAACTGTCCAGAATGGCTCCCCGGTAGCCGTGGTCAGCATTTCCGCCATTATTCGCACATTCTGCCTGTGGGTTTACCTTGCCCTGTGGACGCCCGTATGCGTGACGGCGGCAGTCATTCTCAGCATGCTGGACAGGCTCGGGTGGTCGCCGTCGATGACCTATTTCGGTGACTTTCCGACGCGGCACTGGAGCCGGGGGCTGCTCTGGGCGGGCAACACGACCTTCGAGCGCATCGGTCACCTGCCGGAGAAAGCCTCGCCCTTCATCATCATGTCGAACCACCGCTCGCATCTGGACGGCCCGGCGCTGCTCGTCACACTGAAACCGGTCAGCTTCCGGTTCCTGGTGAAATGGGAACTGGCCTACGTGCCATTCATCGGCGCGGGTTTCTGGGCCATCGGGATGGTGTTCGTGAAGCGCGGCAACCGGGAGTCGGCCCGGAAATCCATTGATAACGTGGTGAAACGGGTCGCCCGCGGCGGGAACGTGGTCGTGTTCCCGGAGGGGACGCGGAGCCGCGGTCTGGACGGAAGCGAGATGCTCCACTTCAAGAAGGGTGGCTTCATCATGGCCCAGAAAGGCGGGGTTCCGATCCTGCCGGTGGGCATTGCGGGGTCGGCTGAAATCTACGGACACGGGTGGTTCGCCCGGCAGTGGAAGGGACACATCGTCATCAACGTGGGCAAACCGATCGAAACCACGGGTTATAGCGAAGACCAGATCGATGCCCTGGCTGACTGCGTGCGTGCGGAAATCGGGCGGCTCCGGGCTGAGGCCCACGTCGTGTGGGAGCAGCGGGCGAAGGAGCTGGGACTCGCGGTGCCGGCGCTCTCCGGCAGCTCCGCCGCTGCCGTCAAGACAGCGGCCTGACTATTCCTCCAGCCGCTTGCGCGTGGTGGAGCTGACCTCGACCGTAGGCCGTCCCTGACGCCGGGCAAGCAGCTTTTCAGCTTCAATGGCGCTGAGGGGCCGGTAGTAGTAGAACCCCTGGATCGCGTCGCACCCGCATTCGGCAAGCGCCAGAAGTTGTTCCTCGGTCTCCACCCCTTCGGCCACCACGTCCATCCTGAGATTATGCGCGAGGTCAATCATGGCGCGGACGATCTCGATGTCCGACTCGGTCTCGCCGATCTTCTGGACGAAACTCTTGTCGATCTTCATCGTGTTGAAGGGAAAGCGGTTGAGATAGCTCAGCGACGAGTAGCCGGTCCCGAAGTCGTCCATGCAGAGCGTGATGCCCAGCTCCTTCAGCCGGGTCAGCGTGAGCGCGGCCGAATCGGCATCGTGCATCAGCACGCTCTCGGTAATCTCCATTCGCAGGCTCCTGCGGTCGAGCCGGGTTTCCCGAAGCACATCGTCGATCCGCTGCACAAGGTCGGGCTGCGTAAACTGGATCCCTGAAAGGTTCACGCTCACGGACATGGGCCACTGCTCGGGGTATCGGACATACCAGATCTGCATCTGGCGGCAGGCTTCCTGGAGAACCCACTGTCCGACGGCGTTGATCTGGCCGGTCTCCTCGGCAAGCGAGATGAACTCCGCTGGTGCCAGGAGGCCGCGAACGGGATGGCGCCAGCGGACCAGGGCCTCGAACCCCGCCACCCGGCTGTCCCGGGTCTGGACGATCGGCTGGTATTCGAGGATGAGTTCCCCGCGCTGGACCGCTCGGCGGAGGTCCGATTCCAGCTCGAACCGGGTGAGCGCCACGCGCCGCATGTCAGCGTCGAACAGTTCATGGCGGCCGGTGCCGGACCGCTTGGCGCGGCGAAGGGCCGTGTCGGCATCCCGCAGCATCACCTCGGGCGTTTCGGCCTTGCCGTC
The DNA here is from genome assembly GCA_026129095.1 of Deltaproteobacteria bacterium. Lineage (NCBI taxonomy): Bacteria > Pseudomonadati > Myxococcota > Myxococcia > Deltaproteobacteria bacterium. Next base: position 147,309 of record JAHCIT010000006.1, on the reverse strand, counting down.
GTACAGGGCGATGCCGATGCTGCCGGTGATGAACAGCTCCCGGCCATACAGCTTGAACGGGTTTTTCAGTTCCTCGAGGATCTGGTCGGCCACCCGTGCCACGCGGCCGTGTTCGGTCAGGTCTTCGAGGAGAATCGTGAATTCGTCTCCGCCCAGGCGGGCGACGGAATTGCCTTTCCCGACGCGTTGCTGGAGACGTGCGGCGACCATGAACAGGAGCTGGTCACCCACCTGACGGCCGAGAGTCTCGTTGACGTTGTTGAACCGGTTGAGGCCCAGGAGCAGGAGCGCGAACGGCGGCCGGTCCGGCTGCGATGCCCTCTCGAACGCCCGGTGAAGCCGGTCCATAAACAGCGTCCGGTTGGGGAGCCCGGTGAGCGGATCCAGCAGGCTCCGTTCGGTGATGTCGGTTTGCGATCCGGCCATCCGGCGGGCGTTGCCGCGCTCATCCCGCACCGCTAGCCCGCGGGCCAGCATCCAACGGTAGTCGCCGTCCTTGTGGAGAGCCCGGTATTCACATTCGAACTGGGGCGTATGGCCTTCAAGGTGGGCCGTAATCCTCAGTTTCACGCTTTCGCGTTCGTCGGGGTGGATGCGGTTCAGCCAGTCGTCCGGGGTGGAGCCGATCTCGTGATCCTCGAAGCCGAGCATCGCCTTCCAGCGGTCGGAGTAAAAAACCTCGTCGCGTTCGATGTCCCAGTCCCAGATGCCGTCGGCCGCGCCCCGGATGGCGAGTGCATATCGTTCCTCGCTCCGGCGCAGGGCTTCCTCGATCTGTTTTCGGCTGGTGATATCCTCCGAGATGGTCACAAGGCCCACGGGCTCTCCGTCCGCATCGCTGATGACGTCTGAGACCAGATGCACGGGGAACTGTGAACCGTTCTTCCGCACGTTCACGCTTTCCCGGCGTAGCGTTCTGGCACGACGGAGTTCCTCCTTCGTCATCGGCCGTGCGGAAACGGGCGGGGCGAGGATACGAACGGGCTGGCCCAGCAGTTCCTCCGGGCGGTAGCCGTGCATCTCCGCCTCGGCCCTGTTGGTGTAGGCGATCTTGCCGTCGAGATCGGTGATGGTGATGCCGACCTGGGCGGTGGCGATGGCCTTTTCGAGCTGGGCAAGTTGTCCATGCGACTCGCGGAGTTCGGCATAGGCGGCGGCAAGCTGCTCTTCCCGGTCGCGGAGTTCGGCGTAAGCCGCCTGCAGCCGGTCCTCACGGGTCCGCCACTTGGATAGGATATGGAAAAAAAGCGAGACACATAGCACGGCGACGAACAGCGCCGGAGAGGCCACCCGTGACAGCCACCAGCCGGTCAGATGCTGGTCGAGTACGACCGGGCCGCGGAACAGCGGCGCATAGGGAATAAAGCCCGCCTGGGACGCGATGGTGGTTCCGGCCCCGATGACGAGGGCGGATGCCGTGGCGCCGGCAATGGGTTTCCAGTTGAAGACAAGCCCGCCGCCCACGAGCGCCGCCACGAACGCGAAGCCGACCGGACTCGTATACAGGCCGATGGCGTAGGCGAGATAGGAAATCGAGAGAGAGAACACCTGAACGGTGGTGTGCACAAGCCAGTTCATGGGCTCGCGTACTTTTCTCAGCACCAGACCCGCCGTCAGGACACCAAAGTTCAGCGCGACACTCAGCGTGACCATCCAGAGGAATACCGGCAGATAGACGGGATCAACGAATGGCGCGGAATCCGGAACCTTCAGCGCGTGCCAGGCCGAGGCAACGATGGAGAGATTGACCGGCAGCATGAGCGCTGCGACCAGCAGGCATTTTTGAGCATCTGACCACGGATACGGGTCATCGAATTTCTCGATGATCGGCCTGAGGCGCGAGCCATTGGAATGGGGGGAGCGCAGGTTCAAGCAGTACCGGTTCCCTTGAGGTTGATGGGCGCAGTATAGGCTGAATTAGGGTGCTGGTGCAGGGACTGGAAGGATTTGTTTTACGGCGAAAGTGCCGCCTGGCGCATCCGGCGGCCTGAACCCGCTTCAGAATGAGTCATTTGGGGCGGGTCTTGAGGTGTGCAAGCAACCGGTCGAGGGCTTCCGGATAGGAACCGGGGCCGAGGCCCTTCACCTGGGCCACGGCGATGTCGGTGAAAAAAGAGCGGCGGCGGAAGGGTTCCCGCTTTTCGGGGTCGGAAAGATGAACCTCAACAAACGGTGTTCCGACCGCAAGCAGTGCATCGCGGAGCGCCACCGACGTGTGGGTATAGCCGCCCGGATTGAACAGAATGCCGTCCACTGCAGGACCGGATTTCTGAATCCGGTCGATCAGCGCACCTTCATGGTTCGACTGGAAGTGGGAGACCCTCACGCCCATCTTTTTCCCCTTGGCCACCAGGCGGGCGATTATCTCCGCCAGCGTGAGGTTTCCGTAAATACCGGGTTCCCGTTTTCCAAGGAGGTTCAGGTTAGGGCCGCTGAGAACCAGTACGCGAAGGCCGCCAGGGGGACTTTTGCGGCCGCGCGATGAGGCGGTTTTTTCCCGGCCCGTGGTGTGCCTGGCAACCGGCATTGTCAGCGTCTCCCGGCCAGTGCCGGGAACCGGCCCCGGAGCCGCGTGAGCCAGCGTTCCAGTTCGGCTGCTGCGGCGGGTACAGGTTTCGGTTCGGCGCGGGCCCGGTCGCGGGCCTTCTGGAAGCGGGCGAGGACGGTTTCATCCAGGGGGTCGCGGGCCAGAAGTTGCGCCCAGATGGAGGCGGCCTTGTGCCATTGGCCCTGTTTTTCGCACATTTCGGCCAGGGTGGGTGAGGCGAGTTCGGACATGGAAACCGGGCTCCAGCCGTCCCGGGTGGCTGGTCCTCAAAACCCCGGGCGGTCATCCCACCGGTTACGCGAGGTAGCGGGTTTTTTCAATCCGGGCGGCGGGCACCTTGATAAAGGTCAGAGCATGGACAGACTAAATAAAGCAGCATTCAGGGGTAAGGTGAGCGGATTTTCATCCGCAAGAGGGAGCAGAATTCATTGAACAGCGGTTATAGGCAGCATCAGGAGGCGAGGGGCCAGTTGTCGAAGGGATATTCGCGGCTATGGGCTGTCGCGGCTGGTATCGCCGCCGCTGTTTTCCTCTTCCCGGCCGATGCGTTCGCCTGGGGTGGCGGGGCGCATGTCTACTACGGCCAGTCGGTTCTGGACCAGATTGGATTCGTTTACGCTTCGATACGGCCGGTCCTGGAACGCAATCCGCTTGCCTTCATCTATGGGACGGTTGGCGCCGACATATGCGTCTGGAAGCGCACGAAGAAGTGGGACAAGCATGTGCACAACTGGGATGTTGCCTTCCCTCTGGTGGAGCGTGCCCGGACCGACGTGCAGCGCGCATTCGCGTGGGGCTACCTCGCGCATCTGGCCGCCGATACCGTCGCGCACAACTACTTCGTTCCCACCCAGCTCGTGAAGGCGTGGAACCAGCCCAATGCGTCACATCCATACTGGGAGATGCGTTTCGATGCGCCGCTTCTCGAAAGACTGGGCCCGCTGGCGCTCAAGGCCCACGACCAGCATTACCGCGAGGTCGATCCCTGGCTGGAGAGCATCATCGAGACGCCGGTGCTCCCGTTCTCGGCGAACAAGTCCCTGTTTCGCGGGATGCTGATTGCCAACACGCATCCGAAGTTCATCCAGTGGGTGCAACGGCAGGACCGTGTATCGGCCAGACAGCCCGACCGGGAGATGGCCGAGCGCGCACGGCATCTGGCGCTCAAGGCGACCCGCGATTTCTTCCGCAACCCCGACCGTGCCCCGGCGCTGAAGAACGACCCGACAGGCAAGGACAACCTTGCGGCGGCTACCGGCTACCGGATTGCGCTGAAGCGGGACGGCCGGCTGCCCGCCGGCGCTCCTGGTGTGGACGGCCGGGACATGCTGGGTGTCGAGCGGGAGTTTGCCGCGACACTGGCCGGATGGTGACCGGCACGGACAGTGCGTATCTTGAGGTTGATCCCCCGGGCGGGATGATTAGAGTGACTGGCAGCGGAACGTGCTTTGGCCGCGGTCCGCGCCTTTTCTGTTCATGTGAGGAATGACCCCATGCGGAGAATCTTGCAACTGGCTGGTATTATTGGCGTGTTTGCGGCCGGGATGGTCTTTTCCCCCGCGATCTTCAGCCGCTCTGACAGGCCGGATGTCCCGGCCGGGGCAGAACGCCCGGCTGAAATCCAGAGCGCTTCGGCACAGCAGCGCCGCGGCTCGCCTGCCGCTCCGGCACAGGCCCCCCAGGTGCCGCCGTCCATAGCCGCGGGGCTGCCGTCACTGGCGCCACTGGTGAAATCGGTGGGCCCGTCGGTGGTGAACCTGAAGGTCCAGACCAAGATTCGCCGGGCACAGGTGGGCCAGCGGCAGCGTCCGCGAACCCCGTTCGACGAGTTCTTCGGGCCGGGTTTCATGGACCGGTTCATGGAGCAGATGCCCAGCGAGATTCCCCGTGACAGTCTCGGGACCGGATTCATCATTGACCCGTCGGGACTGATCCTGACGAACAATCATGTGGTCGAGAATGCCGAGGATATCACCGTCGTGCTCCGGGACCGCCGGGAGTTCCATGCGAAGATCATCGGCCGTGACCCCAAGATCGACGTGGCCCTGATCCAGGCAGAAGGCGCTGACGGTCTGCCGATGGTTGATCTCGGGGATTCGGACCAGATCGAGCCGGGCGACTGGGTGGTTGCCATCGGCAACCCGTTCGGTCTCGCCAACACGGTGACGCTCGGCATCGTGTCGGCCAAGGGCCGCGAGATCGGCATGAGCAACTATGACGATTTCATCCAGACCGATACAGCCATCAATCCGGGCAATTCCGGAGGGCCGTTGATCTCGCTCGACGGCCGGGTGGTCGGTGTCAATACGGCGATCAATGCCGCCGCGCAGGGGATCGGTTTCGCCATCCCCATCAACATCGTCAAGGATCTTCTCCCGCAACTGAAAGAGGGCCGGGTTCGCCGTGCCTGGCTCGGCGTGTTCATCCAGGCGATGGACAAGGATCTGGCCGAGGTGCTGGGGCTTCCGGAACCCAAGGGGGCGCTTGTTTCCCAGGTGGTGAAGGACTCGCCCGCCGACAAGGCCGGCATCAAGGACAAGGACGTGATCCTCAAGTTCAATAATCAGCCGGTGGAAAAACAGAGTGATCTGCCGCGGGTGGTTGCCCATTCGCCCATGGGCCAGAAGATGCCGGTCGAGGTGCTTCGTGACGGGAAGGTCCGTACGGTGGATGTGGTCCTGACGGAACTGAAGGATGATGGCTCGGTGGAAATGGGTGCTGGAGCCGATCAGGGCCCGGCCCCCACGGATGTTATCGGCATCGAGGTGCAGAACCTCACACCCGAGCTCCGTTCCCGTGCGGGTGTCGGACCGGATGTGGAGGGCGTGATCGTCACTTCCGTGAAGCCGGGCAGTGCAGCTTTCCAGGCCGGGATTCGTCCAGGTGATGTGGTTGTCGATGCAGGAAACCGGACTATCCGTAGCAGCAAGGATCTTGTGGATGCGGTCAAGGATGCCCGCCCGTCGGGCCGGATCATGGTGCGCCTGCTCCGGCAGGGACAGCCACGTTTGCTGGTGATCCGGCTGAAATAAGCCAGAATACCGGTTGTAATTGATGGTGATTTGGCGCAGCACGGCTTCGGTGCGGCGCGTCATCCGGAATTTTCCTATGGATGTGAACTTTACCGGGTGGAAATGACACGGGCCGTGGTTAGTCTAAGCTGTACGTAGCCGGGAAGGGCCGGGCTATGTCGTGGAGAAACAGTCTAAATGAAAATATTCGACCAGTATTTCAAGAGCCAGGGCAAGCTGGATCCCAATTCCATTCCGTCGGAAATCCCGATCCTGCCGCTCCGTAACTCGGTCCTTTATCCGGGAGCCTACATTCCGCTCTCGGTGGGGCGGAAGAAGTCTGTCACGCTGGTCGAGGACGCCCTCAAGAAGGACAAGATCATCGGTGTCATCACGCAGCGGTCGCCCATGACCGAAGACCCACTCTGGACCGATGTATACGCCTACGGAACAGCCGCGAAAATCGTGAAGACCTTCAAGGTCAACCAGGATACCGAGAACCTCGTGGTCGAAGGGCTCGTGCGGTTCAAGATCGTCGAGGGACTCCGGACCGAGCCGTACCACTTCGCCCGGATCGAGGTGATTCCCGACACGGTGCCGCAGGGCTACGAGGCTCATATCCAGGCCGTCGTGCGGAACCTCAAGCAGGCCGCGCAGAAGGCCATCGAGCTGTCGCCGAACATTCCGGACGAGGCCGGACAGGTGATTGAGAACGTCGAGGATCCGAACTACCTCGCCTATCTCATTGCCGGGCATATCAACATCGCCATCGACAAGCGGCAGGAGATTCTGGAGACCGTGGACCTGATGACCCGGCTCCAGAAGGTGATGACGCTGCTTCAGAATGAAGTGCATGTCCTCGAACTGACCCAGAAGATCAACTTCGAGGTCCGCTCGGAGATGGATAAGAATCAGCGGGAGTACTACCTGCGCGAGCAGCTCAAGGCGATCCGCAAGGAACTGGGCGAGAGCGACGACCGCGCCGACGAGATGGACGAGCTCCGGGCCAAGATCGAAAAGGCCGGGATGCCGGAAGACGCCCGCACGGCGGCCGATAATGAACTGAAGCGCCTGTCGCGGATGTCGCCGGCCTCCAGTGAATATACCGTCAGCCGGACGTACCTCGACTGGCTCATCGACATGCCGTGGAGCGTGACGACTAAGGACACCCTTGAGATCAAGGCTGCCGAGACGATCCTGAACGAGGACCACTACGGCCTCGACAAGGTAAAGCGGCGCATTCTGGAATACCTGGCTGTCCGCAAGCTGAAACCCGACATGAAGGGTCCGATCCTGTGTCTGGTAGGGCCGCCGGGCGTCGGAAAGACCTCGCTTGGCAAGTCGATCGCCCGGGCGCTCGACCGGAAGTTCGTCCGGATGTCGCTGGGCGGCGTCCGCGACGAGGCGGAGATACGGGGCCACCGGCGGACCTATGTCGGGGCGCTGCCCGGCAAGGTTGTTCAGGGGATCAAGCGGGCCGGTTCGAATAACCCGGTCTTCATCCTGGACGAGGTGGACAAGGTTGGCGCCGACTTCCGGGGCGATCCGTCTTCGGCGCTTCTGGAAGTGCTCGACCCCGAGCAGAACAACTCGTTCCAGGATCACTATCTGGACGTTCCGTTCGACCTGTCGAAGGTGTTTTTCATCGCGACGGCAAACCAGCTCGACCCGATTCCGGCTCCGCTCAGGGACCGCATGGAGGTGATCGAGATTCCCGGTTACACGTCCGAGGAGAAGCTCCAGATCGCGAAGAAATACATCGTCCCGCGGCAGATGGAGAATCACGCCCTCACTGCCGGCATGCTGGAGATCACCGACGATGCCATCAACGAGGTGATCCACTCCTACACCCGGGAAGCCGGGCTGAGGAACTTCGAGCGGGAAATCGCCTCGGTCTGCCGTGCAGTCGCCAAGGAAGTAGCGAGCCGCGAGGAAGGCGCTCCATCCGAAAAGATCACCGTCACCCCGGCGGAGCTGAGCAAGTATCTCGGCCAGAAGAAGTTCACCCTTGATACGGCCGAGCGGCTGTCAACCAGCGGCGTGGCGACGGGCCTCGCCTGGACGCCGGTGGGCGGCGACATTCTGTTCATCGAGGCGACGATCATGTCCGGCAAGGGAAATCTCCAGCTGACCGGACAGCTGGGCGACGTGATGAAGGAGTCGGCGCATGCGGCCCTGTCGTTCGTCCGTGCCAATGCAGCACGTCTGGGGATTACTGAAGAGGTGTTCCAGAAAAACGACATTCACATTCACGTGCCGGCGGGCGCGATCCCGAAGGATGGCCCATCGGCCGGCGTGACGATGCTGGCGGCAATCACTTCGCTGCTGACCGGCCGCCCCGTGCGGAGCGATACCGCCATGACGGGCGAGATCACGCTGCGCGGGCAGGTGCTCCCGGTGGGCGGCATCAAGGAAAAGATGCTCGCCGCCCGGCGCGCAGGCATCAAGCGGGTCGTCCTGTGCAAGCGGAACGAGCCGGATATCATGGAACTGGATCCGCAGGTCAAGGCGGATATGGAGTTCATCTTCGTGAGCCGGATGGAAGAGCTGTTCCAGCACGTGCTGGTGCCCGAGGCAGAAATCCCGATGCTTATGAAACCGCCCGCCAGCCCGGCGGCCTGGTGGCCGACCCGCATCGAGGCGGTCTAAGAGGGCATCCTGGTCACGACGCGGCGGCGGACCGCCGCCGCGTCCACAGCCAGATAAGCCCCGTTCCGGCCAGCGAGAGCGCGGTGATGAGTTCCGCCAGCAGCGATATCCGGCTGCCGGCATAACGGATCGAGATCAGGTTTTCGCCGGCCGGTATCTCCAGCCGGATCAGTCCGTCGCGGCCGGGTGCAGTGGGGACGGGAGTTCCGTTCAGGATCGTTTCCCAGCCGGGGAACCAGAACGCGGGCAGCCGGACCGGCTGGGGTCCGGGGCTTTCCAGCCGCCAGCGGCGGAGCGAGGCCCGTGTTTCCAGAAGCTCGTAGCTGCCGGTTCCCGATTCAAAACGCACCTGCCCCCGCTCCCTGTAGGACGGAATCTCCTGGACGGTGATGGGCAGGAACTCGTCCGGTGCTGTCGTCTCAATGGGGCGCGGCGCTCCCTGCCAGAACCGGACGGAGGCATCGCGCCGGACCGCCGCGCTGGAGAGAGCGGGGTTATCCGCCGTGACGCTACGCGGGTATTCGGTCGCCTGTGCGTGGACGATGGTCGCCAGCAGCACGGGAGCGGCTGCCAGAAGGGGAAGGGGGAGGAGCCGCCCGGCAGGACCGGGTACGGCTTTCCAGCAGAGGAGCGCGGTTCCGGCAATGACAGCCAGCAGCCAGAGCGATGGAATCACCGAAGGGGCCGGAACCGTCGTGAGACTGTTCTGGATGACACCCGTCACAAACGCGATGGAGGCGGCGGCAGCGGTCCCCCCGACCAGCCACGGCTGCCGTTCGTCCCATAGTTCGCCGGCCGCGAGTGCAAAGATGGCGGTGCCGATGACCGTGTCGAGAATGAGGAACCGCCAGGGGAACTGGAAGAAGCCAATGAGCGGCAGGTTCGCCCAGAGCGGCGACGAGACCGGCAGCATCATCAGCTGCACGGCCGCCAGCGCCAGAAGTGGTGGCCCGTAGCGGCGGCGGCCTCCGGCCTCGCGCAGGCGGCAGAGTGCGTAGGGCACGGCGGCGAGAATCAGGTAACTCGCGGCGAAGTTCATTCTGTCTTCCGGGCCCGGCAGGGACGGACCGAAGCCGAAGGTGAGATCGAGCCGCTGCCACCATTCGAGGAAATGATCGCCCCAGAAGAAGGTGTAGCTGTCCCGCCTCTGGGTCATGACCGACACATTCACCCACTTCTTTTCGGCAAAGGCGGGAAACCAGTAGGCGGCCGAGTAAAGGAGCCCGAGGCCGCTCCAGAGGGCCGTACGGATGAACCCGGCGCGATTCTTCCGGGCCAGATGCCAGAGGCCGAACAGGGCCAGCGCGATGGAGGTCATGAAGGCCGTCAGGGTGTGGGAATAGAATACCAGCGCGAGCAGCACTGCGAGCCTCAAGCCGGCTGCGCGGCAGGATTGCCGTGCCAGCAGCAACGCCTCCGCAAAAACCAGCGGAACGAGGGCGGAAGCGAGCGTTTCAGCCAGATCGCCACGGACATAGATGTCCACGAACCGGTAGGGCGCCAGTGTTCCGGTAGCTGCCGCCAGCAGGGCGGCATCGGCTGTCACCAGCAGACGGCAGAGCCGGTACAGGCCGGCGAAGGCGACGAGCCAGGTGATAAGTTCGAGGCATTTCGTTGCCGTCAGGACAGGTGCGCCCACTGCATGAATGGCTGTCCCGATGTAGTTGCCGAGAGGCGGGTAGAAGTTGAACAGCGGATAGCCGTATCCCCAGTAAAAGTTGCTCGCCCAGCGGGGATACCACTCGCCTTCGAAAACATGCTGGCTGAACTCGGCAAGCCTGAGCGGATAGGAAATCGAATCGTGCGTTGCCCACCAGCGGAAACAGAACACCGGGATACTGGCAGCGATAGCAACCAGGATGGATACCAGAATGACCACGGGCCATTCCCGGCGGCCTTCAGGAACCGTGCTTTCAGGCGGACCGGACATTCTTCTTCCCGCCCCATTGCCAGATGGCGATGGCCAGAATCAGGGCCAGAATGGAAGCCAGCGCGCCACCGTCCTGCGCGGGCGTGGAACCGTACCAGACGTCGATCTGGTGCTCACCGGCAGGAACCTCCAGCGAGACGAGGCCGCGCTCACTGATGGCGATGGCTGCGGGAAGCCCGTTCAGAGATGCCTCCACACCGGGATAGTAGAAATAGGCGAGTTCAAGGACGCCCGGTTCGGCGATTTTTGCGCGATAGTGCCGGAGATCGCCCCGCTGGTAGAGGGGAACGGCCATTCCGCTGCCCGTCAGCATGCGGGCGGGGAGTTCCGGCGGCCGGTCGCGGGGGACGTTCGCCGTCCTGGGAAGATATTCGTCTTGTGCGGCCGTTTTTACCGGGATGATCTCTCCCGTGGGAAGAACCAGTCCGTACCGCTGCATTTCAGCCGGGTTGTCGAGCGTGGCAAGCAGGCCGGGGTCGAATCTCGCTCCGTTGTACATGGCCCGCATGGAGGTGGAGGCAGCCATCGGAATGGCGAACAATACGGCCGCTGCTGCGGCCAGTTTGACTGGCGCGCGAAGGGCGGAGAGCAGGGAAAACACGACGAGATAGGCGCCCGTCACGAGCACGATCGCCAATGGCCAGTACCAGCCGATTTTCGTGCGACCAGCATAGCGGCCGACGAGTGTGTCGAAATATTCGTTATGGACGACAATACTGAACTGCCAGGCGAATAGTCCGAGGGCGGCGGCGATGACGGCGGCGGTCATGGCGGGATTCAGCGGCTTCTGGGCGAGACGGTGCAGCGCAAGTGCGGCAATTGGTGCGATGACGGCCGCATCTATTAGCAGGAGGCGCCAGGGGAACTGGAAAAACTCGATCAGCGGTAGCGCGGCCCATACGGGTCTGCTGACGTTCATCATCAGGAAGTTGATCAGTCCCCAGGCCAGCAGCAGGGGGCCCGCCCTTTTCCGCCAGCCGGGTTCCGAGGTCATCCAGAACAGCATTGACACCAGTAACAGCCAGAATACCCAGGAGGTTGCAAAGGACATCCTGTCGCCGTCACCGGGTATGGAATCACCGTAGTAAAAATCGGGCTTCAGGCGCTGGAGGGGATAGACGAAATGGTCGGCGATCTCTGCGCCATTGTGATCAGCCTCGATCATCCGCTCGGTGCTGACATGGGGCCGTTCGAGGGAAGCCGGCATCCAGTAGACGGCGGCCAGACCCATCCCCAGCCAGGATGCGAGACCAATTCTGAAAAATGCCCGCCAGTGGCTGCGTATCAGCTGGTAAATGCCCATGACGAGCATTGCGGCCGACAGGGCAAAGCCGGTCAGTGTGTGGGAATACCAGGCAAGGGCCAGGAAGACACCGAGCCGGACAAATGCCCGGTGGTTCCAGCCGCGTCCCAGCGTGACCGCTTCCGCCAGTGCCCATGGAACGAACGACGTGGCGAACGTCTCGCTGAGGTCGGCCCGGATATACGGCTGGACGAAACGGTAGTGGGTGAGAGCAGCGATGGTCGCTCCCGCCAGTGCAACCGGCCGCGACGGCGTGAAGCGGGAGGCAAACTGGTAGCTGCCGGCCAAAAACAGCAGGTGACTGAGCACCACGAGCGCATGCAGGGCGGAGATGGGGCTTGCGCCCAGTTCCATCAGAAAGCTGCCCGCGAAAAACAGGCCCGGCGAGTAGAAAACAAAGATCGGGTAGCCGTACCCCCAGTAGAAGTCCGGCATCCAGCGCGGGTACCACTCGCCCTGGGCGAGCATCTGGTGAAACTCCGCCAGCCGGAACAGGTAGGAGGGGCCTTCGTGTCCGTCGAGCCACTCTCCTGTAAAGGAGGGAAGCGAAACGAGAATAAGCCCCAGGGCCGCCAGAAGGAGACTCCCCAGGGTCAGTGGTTCTGGCAGTTCGCGGGGTGGCGCGGATGGTTCCTTCTTGCGGAAGATGGCCATGATCGAAACGCCCATCGGCACCTGAAACCAGCCAAGGAGGAACCGTTCGGCCGCAAAGAGCTGACTGGCGATCCAGTTCACTGGAGCCGCCGGAACGGAAGCGGTATCGGTAACGAGATCGGGATACCCCTGAGCCCGCTCCCGGCGGCCACGGATCCACCGCTGCAGTGCCGCGAAGGGAAACGAGACGGCATTGAAGTAAGAGAGAGTTTCCAGTTCCAGCTCCGGCTGCGACCGCATCAGTTCGCGGAACCCCTGCAGCGTGTAGCGGCGTACGTGACCCAAGGCCACGTCATGGCCGGACCACATGAAGGGATGTGCCGGCACGGTGAGGATGAGCGTGCCGCCCGGTTTCAGAACCCGCGTCAGTTCGGCGAGCGCTGCCCGGTCATCGGCGACGTGCTCCATGACGTCCGTTGTGATGGCGCCTCCAAATTCACCGTCAGGAAAGGGGAGATTGGTCAGCTCCGCCTGGACGATCGTTCCGGAGAACTTCTGCTGCGCCAGTTTGAATGCCAGCGGATTGGGCTCGGCGCCGACAGCCTCGCCAAGGGCGGAGAGTTGGGGAAGATTCCCGCCCGTTCCGCAACCGGCGTCGAGGATTTTACCGCTGACCCCCGCCTTCCTGAGCAGGTGCATGACGATCGAACGCTTGCCGAGAAACCACCAGTGACGGTCTTCGACAGAGGCCATGGACTCGAACTCGGCCGGCTGCATGGCAGGCGGTCCGGCTCCGCCGGGTTCCGTTTCCATCAGGTACCGCCCCGGAGGTCACGGGCTACCAGCCGGCGGACCCTGAACAGGCTCATCACCATGATGATGCCGTCGCGCAGCACGTTCACCTTGCTTCCGGCCCGGTCGCGCCAGCGGACAGGGACTTCGGCGATCTTCAGTCCCGCCTTTTGCGTCCGGTGGACGATCTCGAAATCGAAGCCGAAGTGCGGCGTTTGAAGCCGTTCGATCACGGGCCGCATCGTCCGGGCACGGAACGCCTTGAAGCCGCACTGCGTGTCGTGGAACGGCACCCAGAGAATCAGGCGCACGACGAGATTGAAGCACCGGCCCAGCAGTTCGCGTGGCAGCGACTGGCGGACTTCCAGCTTCGCGCCACGAATGGCGCGGGAGCCCATGACAAAATCAGCACCGGCATCAAGGGCGGACTTGAGGCTTTCAAAATCGTCTGCCGGGGTCGATTCGTCAGCATCACTGAACAGCCAGATGTCGCCGCGTGCCGCCAGCAGCCCCGTTTTCACGGCCGCCCCCTTGCCCTGGTTTGGTGACTGCTCGATGAGGTGCAGCTCGGGTGCAGACTTTATACGCTCTTTAACCACGCGGGCTGTGCCGTCGGTGGAGCCGTCGCTGACGACGATGATCTCGAACGGTTCCCCGCGCTGGCGGAAATGGCTGAGGAAGCTGTCCAGCGTCGGGGGCAACCGTGCTTCCTCGTTATAGGCGGGTATCACGATGGAAATCAGGGACGGGCCTCCGTAGGCAAAGCAACCGCGGCATTGCAACGATAGAAGGTCTGGAACGGAAGGTGCATGGCTTGCCTATCCGAACAGCCCTTTTTTCTGGCCTTTGCGCAGCATTTCCACCTTGTCGAGGCCCTGCCTGGCGTGGCGCAGATTCGGGTCGATCCGGAGCGCCTTGCCGAACTCCATGGCGGCGAGGTCCAGCTTGCCATCATCGAGCAGCATCCAGGCGCGGTAGGTGAATGCGGGCGCGCACCGGGGGTCGCGGACGCAGACCGAGTTGAGCATCTTCTTGGCTTCCGCGAGCGAGACGGCGTTCTTCCGGTGTTTGGGTGAATTGTACATGGCCCAGGCGTGGCTTGCCTCATGGAGCGCGACGCCAGGCTTGATCTGGCGGGCGATCTCAAACTGCCGGATTGCCGAGTCCCATTCCTCGGACACCATGAGTGCGAGCCCGCTCTGGAAGGCGACGTCGGCCTGAAGCTCCTTGCCTCCGGTGCCACCGGTACCCTGCAGCATCTGCTGGTTCGAGAGCTTCTGGTCATAGGCCTGTTTTTTCTGGACGTCGGAGAGCGTCTCGAACGCGGCCGAGAGTTTTTCCAGCAGTTCCTGCGCCTTCGACATCACCTCGCCCGATGACATGATGAACTTGTCGGGGGAAAACTTGCGCTGGAGGTCGAAGTAGGTTTTCTTGGCATCCTGGAACTTGAAGCCGTTTTTCTTCGTCCCGAGCATTTCGTAGTAGTTGCGCTTCTTCACCTTTTCCAGTTCATCGAACAGCTCGTTTTCGAGCTGCCGCTGGGCGTCGCCGGTACCGGCCTGGGCCATCTGCTGGGCGGCTTCACCGCCCTTGTCCCTGAGATCGGTGACGAAGTCGTCGAGTTCCTCGGCGAGATCACCGCTGAGGTCGATCAGTTCAACGGAACTGTCGCCGGTGCCTGCAGCCGCTCCGGTTGCCGCGCGCTTGTGCATGGAACGGAAGGCAAGGGGAAAGGTCTCGGCGGCGGACGGTTGCTGCGAGTGCCGGGTGACGAGCCGGAGTGCCAGCAACACGCGAATCACGTTCCATGCGTCTTCGGGCTGGCGAGTGAGCCTGGCCAGATATTCCGGCTTGCAGGGTTCGCGAAGTGCATCGACAACGCCTTCCTCCTCGCTCGTGAATGGCAGAAGCCGGGCGAAATGCTTGAGTTCCTTCGCGGGGGCAAACCAGGTGCCCTTGAGCTGGTTCTGAAGCGTGGCGAGCTTGAGCGGATTGGTGGTCGCCTTCACGTCATGGGCGATGGCATGGGCGATGGCGACCTCGCCGTAGCGGCCTTCGGCCCCGGATGCATCGGCCCGGCTCTCGGCGGTAAGTGCGCCGTCGGGCCAGCGCATGACCTCGCTCAGCCTGACGCCGAGATATTCCGCCCTGCGGCGGGCGAGATCGCCGGGTGTGAGGACTCCCGCTCCGGTGATCAGGCGTTCAACCTCGGCGGGTGGCGCCACGCGGCGGAGGGCGGCGGCCTCGGAATCGGTGAGAAGCTGCTCCTTCAGCAGATCATCGATCAGGGGGTGTCCCGCGCCGGTAAACTCCGCGTGTGGAAGGCCGTTCTGGAAATTGACTGTGATGATCTTCCCGCCGCCCAGGAGCCGGCCCTTGCCCGTGAATCCCTCCTGCCGGAGGGCGTGCATGACATCTTCAAAGGATGCGAACCCGCCCGTAGCCTTGGATCCCCACCGGAAAGTCCTTGGCCCGCCGGGGCCCGTTGGCGGAACCGGCGCGGCGGCTGGGGCCGGGTTGCCTGTTGCAGGAGCCGCTGACCGTCCGTTTTGGCTCACCGCCTGCTTCGCCGCGGACAGGAACCGGTCGAAGGGGAACGGCATCTGGAGATAGGGACCGATCCGGAGACTCCGGGCCATGCGGGCCGGGAGTTCCTTGTCCTTGAGCGGCGCACTCATGAACAGGATGGGAACAGTCTGGCCCTGTTCGGTGCCCCGGATTTTCCGGATCAGTTCGGAACCGCTCACCTTGGTGAGCATCAGGTCGGTGACGACCAGCTGGTAGGAGTTCGAGCCGAATGCGTGCAGGGCGGTTTCTCCGTCGCCGCGCTCGTCCACCTCTGCGGGAAGCGTCCGCAGGACTTCGGCCAGCTTGGCCGAAAGCCGTGTGTTGCCGGTGATCACGAGTGCCCGCACGAGCCGCCGCGCTCCTTCCATAAGCATCGGAAAAGCTGTCCTGGAAACAGTCTAGCCGGGGGCCGGTGGGGAATGAATTGGATAATCGGCCGCGCTTCCCGCAAATTGTTTCTCGTCCGGCGGGTGGTAGACTCGCCTCCAACTCCCCTTATGGATGAACAGAGCCGCCCCACCCATGTCGAAGTGAACCTTCGGGCGATCCTGAACAACTATCATCGCCTGCGCGAGCAGTTCGGTCCCGACGTGGCGGTCATGGGCGTGGTAAAGGCCGATGCTTATGGACATGGCGCGGTTCCCGTGGCCCGGACGCTGGTTGGCGCCGGGGCTGAATGGCTCGGTGTCGCCCGGCTGGAGGAAGCGGTGGAACTCCGCATGTCCGGCATCCAGGCGCCGATCCTGCTGCTGGGCGGCGTGGAGCTGGAGGAGGCCGAAGCGGCCCGGGAGTTCCGCATACACGTGGCGGCCTGTTCGGCCGAGATGATCGCGTTTCTGAATGAGGAGGGCCGCAAGTGGAACCGGCCGGTGCAGATACACCTCAAGATCGATACCGGCATGCACCGGCTCGGTATCGGGATGGATGAACTGGAGCCGCTTCTGGATCAGCTCGTCGCCTGCGAGGGGGTCGAGGTGGATGGCGTCATGAGCCATTTCGCCTCGGCCGAGGAACCGGCGGGCGAACTCACCCGGCTCCAGCTGGAGCGTTTCAGCGAGGCCGCCGCCCTCTGTGAGGCGAAGCTGGGGCGGCGGCTGCTGCGCCACCTGTGTAACTCAGCAGGGGCGCTGCTCATCCCTGCGGCCCGGCACGATCTCGTCCGGCCCGGGATCATGCTGTACGGAGCGCACATGACCGATGCGACACGAACGCTTGTGCAACTGGAACCGGCTTTCACCTGGAAGGCGCGGATCCGGCAGGTGAAGGCCGTGAAGGCGGGCGAAACCGTGGGTTATGGCGGAACCTGGACCGCCAGCCAGGATTCCCGCATCGCCGTGCTGGCTGCCGGTTACGCCGACGGATTCAGCCGTGCGCTCTCGAACCGGGGATACGTTGCCGTGGCTGGCCGCCGTGCGCCGCTGGCCGGGCGTGTATCAATGGATCTGGTGGCGGTGGACGTCACCGGGATTCCGGAAGCCCGGCCGGGACTGGAGGCTGTGCTGATCGGCCGGGACGGCGAAGTGTCGGTCACGGTGGAGGAATGGGCCGACTGGCTCGGGACCATTCCGTACGAAATCTTCTGCAATGTGTCGCGCCGGGTGGCCCGGGTGCACACGGGAATGGCACGATAGGTCATGCTGGCGGCACTGGACGCACTGGGCGGATATATCCTCTACCTGCTGGAAACACTCGGCCGGTACGGGCGGATGTGCGGGGCGAGCATCACGATGGCCTTCCGCCGTCCGTTCCGGGTCCACATGATCATCGAGCAGGCAGTAGGCGTCGGTGTCAATTCGTCGGTCATTATCCTGCTGACCAGCCTTTTTACCGGGATGGTATTTTCCCTCCAGTTGGGGAGCGCATTCCAGCGGTTTGGCGCTGAAGGACTCATCGGGGGCGCCACCATGCTCGCCCTGGTGCGCGAACTGGGGCCGGTGCTGACGGCCCTGATGGTGACAGGCCGCTGTGGCAGCGCCATGGCAGCAGAACTGGGCACCATGCGCGTTACCGAGCAGATCGATGCGCTGGGGGCCATGGGCATCGACCCGGTGAAATATCTCGTCGTTCCCCGCGTCATCGCCACGACACTGGTGGTTCCGGTGCTGACGCTCATTTTCGTGTTTGTGGGCGGCGTGGGCAGCTACTTCGTTTCCACGGTCATACTGAACATATCGCCGGGCGGCTGGTGGCAGAATGTCATCGAGCTGATCGACATGGGTGACCTGAACAACATGTGGATCAAGTCGACGATCTTCGGGTTCACGCTCGCGACGGTCGGCTGCTATGTGGGGTTCTTCACGACGGGCGGCGCCCGGGGGGTCGGGCGTTCGACCACGCGATCGGTCGTTACCGCCTCGGTGCTGGTACTGGTGGGCGACTATTTCATCACGTCGTTGCTGCTGAATCTCGGTATTGGCGGTTCGCGCTCATGAGCAGTTCCGGCCCCATCATCCGGATGGAGGAAGTCAGCAAGCGGTTCGGCGCGCAGACCGTGCTGGACAGTCTCGATCTTGAAATCGAACCCCGGCAGACCACCGTGATCATGGGGCTTTCCGGCGCCGGGAAAAGCGTCATGCTGAAGCACATGATCGGACTCCTCAAGCCCGATGCCGGGAAGGTGTGGGTGGACGGCGAGGACGTGACCGGCCTTGCGGGCGAAGAGTTGTACCGCATACGGCTCAAGTTCGGTTTCCTGTTCCAGGACGGCGCGCTGCTCGACTCCATGTCCCTGTTCGACAATGTGGCGCTTCCTCTGCGCGAGCACACCCGCCAGTCCGCCGCCGAGGTCCAGGCTCGCGTGGAGGAAGTCCTTGCCCAGGTGGGACTCCAGGGGATGGGGCACAAGGCGCCATCGGAACTGTCCGGCGGCATGCGCAAGCGGGCCGGACTGGCACGGGCGATGGTGCTGCGACCCCGCATCCTGCTGCTGGATGAGCCGAGTTCGGGGCTCGATCCCGTCATGACCGACGTGATCATGGCCCTCATCAATGATCTCCAGTCCGAATACCACACGACCAACGTGGTCATCAGCCACGATGTCGAGGCGACCTACAAGATCGCGGACCGGATTGCGGTGCTTTACAGGGGGAAAATCCACCTGTCCGGCACAGCCGACGAGCTCAAGGCCTCCCGGGATCCGGTGGTCCGGCAGTTCCTGGATGGCCAGCGTGCGGGGCCTATTGCCGTCTGAAGCCTCTATATAACTGGATACGGAAGAAATCTGGTTGCCGTTATGGGCCAAGGTATGGTCTATAATGGTCAGGATACGTGAAGAAGGCGGAAGCCGGTGGCGCAGTCGTTATCCAATAACGTAAAGGTGGGGGTGTTCGCGGCGGCAGCGCTGGCGATGCTCGTCTTTGCATCCGTGAAATTGCGCCCCATGTCGTTCACCCGTACGAGCGACGTGATCGTCTATATGGACACGGCCGAGGGCCTGTTCGAAAGCACCGGTGTCCGCATGGCTGGCGTCAAGGTCGGCATGATCCGCAAGATCGAGCTTGAGGGCCGCCTCGCAAGGGTGACGATCTCTGTCCGGAGCGATATCCCGATCGACAACACTACCCGCGTGGTCGCCCGGAGCAAGGGGCTTCTGGGCGAGCGGTATCTGGAGATCATCCCGGCGAAAACCCCCGAACACCGGACCCGCATCACCCCGGAAGAGTTTGACGAGGGCGGAACCGGACGCACCGATTCGCTGGAAGACCCTCAAGGCGGAACGGTGTCCGGCGGCAGCTACAGCCAGCGGATTTTCGAGATCGAGGAGCGTGCACAGCTCACCCTGAGGGCGGATAACCCGCGCGTCATTTACGCGGACGATGCGACCGGCAGCGAGGAGCTGTTCGAGAAACTGGGCCGGGTCGCTGACAATCTCGAGGAAATCACCCGCATCATCAAGATGACGCTGAAAGGCCAGGCGGGCGGCAACCAGGAACTCAAGCGGACGCTGGATGCCGTCGCGGCACTGACGGAAAAGCTCCGCGACATGGTAGATACCAACGACGAGCGGGTTTCCCGCATCACGGAAAACATCGAGCAGCTCACGTCCATGCTGAACGGCAAGCTGCCGGCGGTGATTGATGACGTCCAGCGGCTCGTGCGCCGGGTCGATGAGCAGGTGGCCGCCCGCGGGGATGACGTGCGCGAACTGCTGGTGAAGTTCAAGGAGACGGCGGGCAAGCTGGACGAGACGATCGACAACACCCGCGAGATCACGGGCAAGATCAACCGGGGCGAAGGAACCATCGGCAAGCTCATCAACGACGACACCACTGTCGAGGAGATCAACAAGGCCGTCAAGAACATCAACGGGTTCCTCGACTACGCCAACAACATCCAGCTCATCGTGGGCTACCGTGGCGAGGAACAGATCGGCAAGAACGGCGGCCTGAAGAGCTATGTGAACGTCACGCTGCGTCCGCGGCCGGACAAGTTTTACTTCGCTGCCCTGGTGGCGGATCCGCGGGGTGGCCGGTTCAAGACCACCGTGACCGACCAGACGAACAGTTCGCCCACGCCGCTTCTCCCTGGCTCCAATACGCTGACCACCACGTCCCAGCAGCAGCCGGGACTTCGCTTTTCGGTCGGTATCGGAAAGCGGGTGTTCGACTGGGTGGAGCTTTATGGCGGCCTGCTGGAGAGTACCGGCGGTGCCGGTATCCGCCTGAGCCCCGACCGGTTCCGCCGCCTGTACTGGGAGACCGAAGTGTTCGACTTCACGCGCAAGGGGGCGTTCGGCCGGGAGATGAACCCCAACCTGCGTTCACGTGTCCAGGTCGATTTCTGGAAATATTTCTATCTGACGGCTGGTGTGGAAGACATCCTGAACAACGACAAGAAGCCGCTCCCGTTCGTGGGCGGCGGAATCGCCTTCACGGATGACGATATCAAGCCGCTGCTGTTCTCCGGCGGCGGCAGCACGGGCGCCGCAGTAGCTGCAGGCAAATAGGAAAAACAGGACAGATTTTCAGTGTACGGCGTGGCAGGTGGCTGCCTTGCTGCAGGACGAGCATCCGCCGCCCGTTGCAGAGCCGCAGCTTGAGCATCCGCCGGAGCCGCAATGGCGTGTTGTGTCCACCGGGGGTGGCGGCTCGGCAAACGAGTAGCCCAGGCGTTCGAGGTCATGCTCCGGCCGGAAATGGAGCTTGCCTGGCGCTGGTGAGACCGGCTCGTCGCAGTTCAGGCAGAACCGGTGCAGGCGGCCGCTTCTGGCGGATGTCCACAGGACCACTTCATCGCGGCAGGTCTGGCAGTATCCGGTGGGAATGACGGGCATGGCGTTCGCTGAAAGATAGCCGCTTGTGGCGCGCGGGGCCAGCCGCCTCAGGCGCTTTTGGTGGTCCGTTCGGCGACCAGCCTGGCGGCTTCCTCGCGTGCCCAACGGTCGGCGCTCCGGACCTGCTCCAGCGTGTCGAGCCGCACCGTGCGATGGCGGCCCATAACCGACTCATTGATGGCGGGAATGTCGTAGAAACCGATCCGGCCGTCGAGAAATGCCTCGACGGTGACCTCGTTGGCGGCATTCAGCACCGCCGGCATGGAGCCGCCCGCCCGGATGGCGGCGAACGCGAGCCCAAGGCAGGGAAAGCGGTCATGGTCCACTTCCTCGAAGGTGAGCTGTGCCGTCTTCGACCAGTCCAGGAACGGGATAGTGGCCTCGATGCGGTCCGGCCAGGCAAGCGCATAGGCGATGGGAAGCCGCATGTCGGGAACCGATAGCTGTGCCATGATCGAGGCGTCGATATATTCGACCATTGAATGGACGATCGACTGTGGGTGGACGACGACGCCCACCTGATCGGGCGTCATGTCGAAGAGGTACATCGCCTCTATGACCTCCAGCCCCTTGTTCATCAGACCGGCCGAATCGATCGTGATCTTGCGGCCCATGGCCCAGTTGGGGTGCTTGAGGGCTTCGTCGACCGTGGCACGGGCGATCTTTTCCTTCGGCCAGGTCCGGAACGGGCCACCGGAGGCCGTGAGTATGAGGCGCTTTACCTGCGAGCGTTTGTTCCCTTCGAGCGCCTGGAAGATCGCCGAATGCTCGCTGTCGATGGGGAGCATCGTGACGCCGTGTTCCTTCACCTTCCGGTTCACCAGTTCGCCGGCGGTGACGAGGGTTTCCTTGTTGGCCAGGCCGATCTCCTTGCCCGCCTCGATGGCCCAGAGCGTCGGTTCGAGCCCGGCGGCGCCGACAATGGCCGACACGACCGAATCGACCGTGGCCAGCTGGACCGCCGCCCTGTAGCCATGGGGCCCGTAGGCGATCTCTCCCTCGTAGCCTGCTGCGGCCTTCTTCAGTTCGGCGGCCTTCTCTTCAGTGGCCATGACGGCCATGCGGGGGCGGTGCTCAAGAACCTGCCGGGCCATGATTTCCACGTTCGTTCCGGCGACGAGCGCCTCCACGGCGAAGCGGCCGGGGTGCTGGCGCACCACATCAAGGGCGCTCACGCCGATGGAACCGGTTGACCCGAGTATGCACAGCCGTTTGGTTTTCAATCTGGAGCCGCTCCGCCGGACAGGAATAGCGTGCTGATACGCGAAAGCCACCCTAGGCCGCTGGGGTTCCCGGCGGCAACCGGTGTCCCTTGCGGGAAAACAGTCAGGCTGCCATGAGGTCGCAGAAGCAGAACCGGTTTTCCCTCGTCACGGTTTCCCCGCGAGTGAACCTCACCGGCCGGCTGAAGAATGGCCCGTCCCAGACGAACGTGTGAAACTCGCCGCGTTCGCCGCAGGGATCGGCCTCCGGGGGGAGGTCGGAAAGGAACTGGTGGTCAAAGTCGCGCCCGGCAAAACTGGCGGGCAGTTGCTGCGTGTCCACACACACGACGGTCGTGCGGATTCCGGCACCGATCAGTTCGCGTGCGAACTGCGGAGTTGGTTCCTGCCAGACGGGGAATACCGGCTTCAGTCCCGTTCCCTGAAGGTTGCGGATCCGGTAGTCGCGGACATCTTCCAGAAACAGGTCGCCGAAGGCGATGGAGGCAGCGCCTGCGGCCTTGAGCCGCTCGCATCCCTCGCGCATACGGGCCTCGTAAACAGTATTGGGACATTCGGGCGGTATTTCACAGATGATCAGCGGGAGCCCGGCCGCTTCGGCCTGCCTCAGCAGCAGTTCGCGCCGGACGCCATGCATGCTCACACGGTCGTAAGTTCCGGTGACAGTGGTGAAAAGGACCGTAACCTCGTAAGCCGGATTTCGGCGGAGACGGTACAGGGTCATCGCGCTGTCCTTGCCGCTGCTCCAGGCGACGGCGATCTTTTCCGGCGGCATGTCCTACTGGTCTCCTTGATATGGAAGCGCGGGCCCTAGCCCGCACGAATGACGTGCCCTTGCCGCGTGACGACAAAGGTTTTCTCGGGTGTACCGGCACAAGGCAGTTCGTTGCCATCCCAGGTGGCGAGCATCCGTGCTTCTCCGGCTGATAGCCCCTCGTGGACCGGAGGCGCATCCTGAAGGAAAACGTCGTGGCCTCCAGCCCGGAGTGTTTCGACGAGCGTCCGGGCGATCCGTGCCTGCCGGTCGGTTCGCTGCTGTTCGGATGGATCTGGACGATCCGCCGGGCCGCCCCGGAGCGGCTCCATCCGCACGTAAACACGCGGGGCAAGCGTTTCCCGGTGCAACCGGACTGTAAGTGCCCCCGTGCGGGCGGTGAGTTTCCAGGCGATCATTCTCGGTGAATCGCCGGGGGAGAAGGGGCGCAAGCCGTCAAACTCCCCGGAAGGATCAACCCGAAGGCCGGTCTGTTCGGTATCAGACGAAGCCGACAGCACGCTACCCAGTTCCGAGGCCGGTACCGGCTCCGGCGCAACGACGATCTCCACCCCGCACTCGATCCGTTTTCGTTTCTGGATCAGGCCGAACGGAAACAGGGTGGCGATCTCCAGATGCTGAATCCGGTACAAACCCCGCCGGGCGAAGTTCACTTCGACGTGCGCCTGTGCGGTGCCGGCCGGTGGGATACGGCGTATCCACGGGGAACGGACAATCCGGATGCCGGATTGCCTGCGTTCAAGCGGGGTCCACCAGCGGTTCTCGCGCCAGAGCAGGCGCAGCGTGCGCGGGCCGTCCGTCACCGGCTGAATGTCCGGAAGCACCTGCAGGACGAAGGCCGGCCAGCGGCGACTTTTCACCCGGAGTTCATACCGGATGGCGGCAGGGCGGCCGGCGTCCACCCATCCGGGCGAAGGCGCACTGGCCGAAAGGCCCCGGAGGACGGTTTCGCTCCAGAGGCCGGAGGCGGCGACCAGCCCGAACTGGATACCGAGAAAGATGAACAGGATGTTGTTGCCGGTGTTCATCGCGGCAACAGCAATTGCCGCCGACAGGGCGGTAAAGAGCCAACCGGCCTTCGTCGGCCGGATGCGGCGGGGCGGCTCCAGAAGGGAGAAAAGCCGTTCGCGCCACGGCTCGCGCCGGAGGACAGGAACGGTGCTGGAGACGGTAGTCATCAGGCCGTTCGTCTCAGCCGCGGCTTGCAAGCTTCAGGTTCGGAACGGACGCTTCGGTAAGCCCGGCAGCCTCAAGAATGGCCTCGGTCACCGGGTCGGGGACTTTCAGCCGGGCAAGCATGTACCGTGCGTCGGCCTCGGGTACCTGCACCGGTGTGCAGTTGCGGCCCCGCAGGGTGGGGAGGTCATCGGTCGGCGGGAACAGCCACCGCAGACTCTCCAGCCGGATCGCCTCCAGATCGCCTTCCGGCAGGGTTGCCGGATCCCGTGAATAGAGCGCCGGATGATCCTCGGCCCGGTAGTAACTGCGCCATCCGGCCGGGCAGAAGTTCACGTGCCCCCATTCGCGTTCGGATGGGCGGTTGATCGGCTTTCCCACCCGCTGAGCGAGGTCATCCAGTTCGCTTTCCAGACGGCGGCGGCATTCGGCCAGATGTGCCGACAGGCGTGCCCGCACATCAAGCGAAACGAGCTCGCCCCCGCTATCGAACGACAGGTCCGGGGATGGTATTCCCAGCACCCGGCCCATGCGCTCCGCATACCTGAGGAGTTCCTTGTTGTCGCTCCGGATGGTGAACAGGTGCCCGGCATTCATGCGGACCAGTCGGGGACTGTAACGGTGGGCCAGAACGGACGGGTCGGGTGTCGGCGCACGGGAGGAACCCCGGCCGTAGCGCAACGCACGGACGGCCGACCACCCGGCGAGCGCTACCGTCAGAAGCACAACCGCATAAACGGCAATTGTGGCCACCTGCATACCGGATGCATTGTCAGCCCCCGGAGGGCACTGGGTCAACCGCCCATGATCCCTTCATCCAGAAAGCTGAAATACCGGGGCCCTGCGACGATGATGTGGTCCAGGACACGCACAGAGAGCATTTTTCCGGCAGCCAGCGCGTCGCTGGTAAACCGGCGGTCGGCTGCTGACGGCGTGGGATCACCTGACGGGTGGTTGTGGGAGAGCACGATCGCCGCCGCCCCTTCGCGGATTGCCTCGCGGAAGAGAGCCGCCGGCTCAATGGTGACGCTGCTGGTGCCACCACGGGCGGCCCGCACGGTACGGATCAGCCGGTTCCGGGTGTCCAGAAGAAGCGTCACGACCTCCTCCAGGGCAGGGTCGGCGTAGTGCTCCCGGAGTATCCGGAAAGCAGTCTCGCTGCCGCTCACCTGCGGGCGGTCCTCAAGGTGCGACCGGTCGATCCGGGGGCCCAGGGCAAGTGCCGCGAGTAATTGCGCCGCTTTGGCCGGCCCGAGACCGGCGAGGGTTTTCAGTTCAGCCGGGGACCGTCGCGCCAGATGGGCGAGCGAGCCGGCCTTCTGGAGCAGTTCTCGGGCCTGCTCCACGGCATTCAGTCCCCTTGCGGCATCGCCGGTCCGGATCAGGATTGCGAGCAGTTCACTGTCGCTGAGCGCCTGCGGGCCGGACCTGAGCAGCCGTTCCCGGGGGCGGTCGTCTTCGGGCCACTCCCGGATGGATGGGCGTTTGGGTGTGGGTGGCGGCTGTGCGGGTCGCCGGGATGGCCCGGCCGCTTTCTGGCCGGGTTTCCTAGCCGCCTTTCGTTGCTCGATCAGGGTTTCTAGCCATTCGACGAAATCAGGTGCGGAGTCATCTGTTGTATTCCCGGACGTTGGCCCTTTCTGGCGGAACGGCAGCACACGAGCGGTGGTGGGTGCTGGAGGCATGGCCTGACAGGAGCAAACTGGGTGCCCGGTTTCAGATTGGCTTCAATGCCAGGAGGAAAAGGTAAAAACCGAAATGAAATCAGAGAGTTGGCTTGGGCTCTTCCGCTTCCAGCCGTGACTTGGGGCAATCGTCCGCTTCGGTAGCGGTTCGGTTTCCGAACAGGAAAATCAGGCCGATTCTGCTGCGAAATCGCCAGGCATCCGCTGGATGATATCTTCAGGGACGGGGAGCTTCATCTCTCTCGCACGGGACTGCCAGGCGATATGTGCTTCCAGTTCCAGCTCCCGAATCCGGTCCCGGACCTTCCTGACCAGCTCATCCACGCGATCGATGGTGTAGCCGGTGGTGTCGATCGGTTCTCCGCAGTTGACGACGATATGCCCGCGGTTTGCGCGAACCCTGAATCCGTAGCCGTACATTTGCGACGAGCCTGCTATCCCCACCGGCAGGATCGGTACTCCGCCCTCTATCGCCATGAGAAAACCGCCCTTCTTGAACGGCAGCATCTTGCCGGTGCGCGAGCGCGTTCCTTCAGGGAAGACGACGATGTTTTCCCCGCCCTTGATCCTCTGGATCACCTCGGCCGCCGACTGGGCAGCCGACTCCTTGTTGCCCCGTTTCACGAAGATGAAACCCAGGGCCCAGAACGCCTGTCCCATGAACGGCACGTACAGCAGTTCCTGCTTGACGAGGAACCGGAACGTGATGGGTTTCAGTTCCAGCAGCATGGCGGGGCCGTCCAGGTGCGAGCGGTGATTGGCCATGATGATGTAGGGAGAACGCTTTTCGGGCCTCTTGCCCATGAATTCGTGGGTCGTGTTCGCTGCCCAGAAGTTAGTATTGCAGTAGCCGTAGGTCGGGTAGTTGCCGAAAAAGTGCGGGTCTTCGGGTTTCAGCCCCAGCCTGTCCAGCGTGCCGAACAGTACCGATCCGACGCCCATGACGGGCGTCATCACTGCCAGTTCCCCGTAAAGGCAGAACGTGCGGTACCATTTGGCCAGTTCACTCATCCCGGGTCATCCTTTCGTCGTCAGGGCAGTCCGCCAAATCCCTAGACTGAAACGGAACGGCGGGCAATGATACGGCTGTCACAGGGGAGTCAGGGGGATTGCCATGAACATCAGCCGTTTCAAGACACCGCTCCGGTACGTCATGGGGGCGCTATACATCTTCGCGGGAGTGATGCACTTCGTCGTGCCGCAGTTCTACGTCCAGATCATGCCGCCCTGGCTGCCCTGGCACCTGGAACTGGTCTATCTGAGCGGGGTGGCGGAGATCGTTCTCGGCGCCGGAGTGCTGTTCCCCCGCTACTCGCAGCTCTCGGCCTGGGGAATCATCGCACTGCTGGTCGCCGTGTTCCCGGCCAATATCTACATGGCGACGAGCAATGTCCAGCTTGAGGGCCTGCCGGAATGGATGAACCAGCCCGAGCCTCTCCAGCGCTGGGCACGCCTGCCATTCCAGGCGATCTTCATCCTGTGGGCCTGGTGGTACACGAAAGCCGAGCCCTTGCCGTCCACCCCGGCCGATATCGCCCGAGAGCGGGCCTGACACATGGCGGCTCCCGCCATTGTTGCCGGCTATCGTTGACTCCGGGTGCGGCGCCGTGCTCCATACCGGCGTCTTTTCCCGCCATGCCCCCGTGCTGGAACTGGTAGACAGGGCGGTCTCAAAAACCGCTGGCTTCACGGCCGTGACGGTTCGATTCCGTCCGGGGGCACCATAAATCCCTGAACAATATCGCCGGAGTGCGCGGTCACTCCAGACACGGCGGGCCGGGTTTTCCCTCATCTTTTCCGGCTTTTGTGCCCAAATTGTGCCCAAACCCAGATCCGACCCCGCCAGACGCGCCGGGGCCATCGGCACTACCGTGCGGGGCTGTTTGGCTTCTTTTTCCCTGAGCACCGCCAGTTTTTCCACTCCGGCTGCCAGGTCGCCCTCGTCCACAATCGCGTATCGCCTGTAAATACTTTCGGTCTTGTGACCGATCAGCTTCATGGCGACGCTTCGAGGAACGCCGGCCCTCTCCATCCTGCGCACGGCTGTCCGGCGGAAATCATGGAAAAGCTTCCCCGGCACCCCCGCCTTTTTGCCCGCGTTATACCATGCGGAGCAGAAATATTTGACCGGTTTCCCTCTACGGTGGAACACCCAAGGAATGATCCTGCCGAGTTCATGCTCAATCGCGTCGGTACGCTGCCGTTGCTCAACCATGAGGTCGCAAAGCTCGGGCAACACCGAGAACGGAAATATCCGGCCTTCCTTGTTCTTGGTCGTGCCGGGTTCGAGACGGATAATCCCGGCGTCGAAATCCACCTGCCGCCAGGTGAGCGTCAGAACTTCTCCGCGCCGCCACCCGGTCAGGTACGCGAACTTCGCAAGCGGCTGAATGTCGTCGGACAGGTTTGAACAGATCGCGCGAAATTCGGCGTCGCTGAAGAAACCCTGCCGGATATTTTCGACCTTGATGGTCGGGATATATGGGATTTTATCAACGCGGCCGACCTGTTCGCCCAGACGGAACATCCGCTTAAGAGTAACGAGTTCGGTCTTGACGGTCTGATGCGCCGCCTTCTCCCGCAGCCGGTGCGCGATATAGGCCTTGACCGTGTCCGGGGTGATATCGATGATTCGGGCGTTGCCGAAGAAATCGAGTAAATGGGCCTGGCTCAGTTTGGCGCGCTTCAACGACTTTCGCCCGTTCACCTCGTAATCATCGATCATCATCCGGGCGAGATCGCCGAGAACGGTTCGTTCCGGGTCCGGCCCAGCAAACCGGCCCCTGCCCATGTCCGCCTGACGTTTGCGAAGCAGCTTCACGGCGTCATTACGAACAGGCGACTTCGACGACTCCCGGAACGGTTTCCCCCGGAAGTGATACTTAATCCACCAGATTTTACCCCGGCGGTACACCGACCCCATCCCGCGTTCGCTCACCGGTTCACCTCAACAGCGACCGGTCTCCCGGCCTTTCCCGCCAGATACCGGCGAATGCCCTTCTCCGAAAAGCGCAGCACCTTGTGGGAAAGCTTTCTGGAAAACGGGAGCTGCCTCCAGCGAGTATAGAGCCACCGGGGCGTCACGCCGAGGAGCGGAGCCGCCTCTTCGGCAGTCAGCCACCGGTCGTCTTCATTCGTCTCGGCCTCTACCGGTGGTCTTGCCGGGTGCAGCAGCAGCCTCGCATACAGACCGGATTGCAGCGTGGTCAGCTGAGCCAGAAAGGACGGCACCGATTCAACCGGCAGGTCCGCAATCCGTTCCGGGGATTGCAGGAGATCGGCCAGCGTCAGTGTGCCCGGATTCATTTCAGCCCCGTCTCTTCTTTAAGGGTACCAGCTTGCGGGACCATTCATATGGCAATGCATAGACTTGCATCTGGTAGCCCTTCGTGCCGTTGGCTTCGATCGTTTTTTCTTTACCGGTGAGCCGGGCTCCGTCTTCGTGATAGACGGCGATGTAGCCCATGTACGGCTTGCCCGTTTTCGGGTGACGCATCTCGTACGCCCACATCGGGAGATACCCCGCCGACCAGAACCCCCAGTACTTGCTAATGACGCCGGGGATATCCGCCGGGTCCACCCGCAGTTCCAGCAGCATGTCGGCGATCTCGGCCCTGTGCATGTCATCGTCGGTCCACCAGGCGGGTGAACGGGGCTTCCCCGTATAGCCCTGAGGCTTGACGTATCCATTCCGCAGGAACCGCATGAGACGCGGGTACGAGATGCCAGTACGCTCGGCAGCGGCTTCGCTATCGATGGTGTCCGGCGGCTTGGGGAACGGTTTAGTCATCTGACCTCCACTAACCGTTTATCACGCCATTCTTTTTAGTTCAATTTATTTTATCTAAAAAGATACGGCACCGGGCGAGGCAGGCGATTGCGCCGGGCTTCAGACGATTATCCGGGCAGACTCCAAATGTAACTACCAATAGTCGCGGATAATCCCGGGAGCATCGGTGTCTATCTGTGACATCCGACAATCGCCGGAACTTCAGCCATGACGCGACCAGAAGTTAAACCCGCGCGGGTACGGGCCTCAAAACGACGGTATATTGACGGTTCCTTCATTGAGGCCAGTCATTGACGCACACCTGATTCGTGCATGTTCGTCCTTTTGCTCAGGCACCCCTACCCTGTTCCGCAGGCAGTCCTACCTCAAAGTACAGGCTCTCCTACCTCGCTCAGCAGGTGGTCCTACCCTGAATTACAGGTGGCCCTACCCCGTTTCGCTGGCTGTGTCGTGGCGGGCTCAGGCTAAATTCGTGCATTTGCGTTCTTTTAAGGTTCCACTGGTCCGGACCGGAAGTGGAACATCGATGCAGCGAGCCGACCCAGCCGGTTTATACGTCAGATCTTGATGAATCAGAAGGTTGACAGGCTCAGACCGGCGACGTTCAACCGGTTACCGACTTGAGAACCTCACTGCCTTCCCTCAAACCGCCTCCGTGGTGGCCATGCACCTAGTGCGCCACGCCAGTCCGTGAACCAGCGCCTACAGCACCGCTACACGGCACATGAAGGACTCATGGGACCGGAGACGCCGCCACTGGTTAACCGCGTGCGACGAACGGGGACGCCGGGGGCGACCCGTGAGACAGACCTGCGAAGTGGCCAGAATACAGCCATCCAGGTGGTCGGCCTTTTCAGTTGGAAGGCCATTTGTGGCCATTTGAACCCGGAACTAAGTTTGATGCTGTGAAGCGGAACACCACTCCAGTGCCGGCACGGGAAGGTCCGTGGAGCCATTTTCCGGGGCTCGTCATTTACTCCGAACCACCACCCCGGTTCTGGTCCACCCCATCAAGGCAACTCTGGAAGTTCTGTCGTGGCAAAAAGCAGCCGTTACTGGTCTGGGTACAGCCGCCAAATCTTACCGCAACCAATGAACGGCCTCTGTTTGTATCCGTGGGACTTCATGGAAACGAACGGAATGGCTGGGAAGCAATCCGAAACGCCATGGCCAAGATGACCGGTGGCAATCAAAGGCGACCGCTGTTGCTCATGGTCTTCAACGCCTGGAACCTGAGGCGAGGTACCCGGGGTGTCCCTGACCCAAACCGGATCTGGAACAGCCAGTCGCCGGCAGTGGTTCGAGTACGAGGCTATCTTCGTTCAGTAAAACCCCAATTCGTGATCGACCTGCACGCCTGCGAGGGACAGCATCCGGTCGTGTCCATCATTCGCAGCCATGACCCGGATACACTTGCTCTCGCCCGGTTCATCGGATGTCCGGTGATCCAGACAGACTTAAGGGGGACGCTGGGTGGAGATCTGGGCCCCGCTCTCGGCGTTCCGTCCCTTACGGTCGAACTTGGTCTTTTCGATGATCCCGCAGGGATCCAGTTCGGCTCTCGCCTGATCCGGAAATCGCTTTCCGGGTCTTTTCCTCATGCGTCCGCGAGGCCATCGAAAGAACGCGCTGAGCCTAAGAACCCCACACTTTACCGGGTTACTGGCAGTATCCGTGTCCGTAACGGGGTCCGTTTTGCCTTCGCTCCAGATCCGAACGCGGACGTTATTTTCCGGGCGGATATTGACCGACTGGCGAACCTGAAAAGAGTTCCTAAAGGGACCGCCCTCGGAATTGCCATGAACGCATCCGTCAAGAAACCTCTGGCCGTAAACATCGGCGGACGCAGGCAGCCGTTTGCCGATTGGTTTGAGATCCGCACCAATGGGAAACTCGTCACCAGACGGCCCTGGACCGGACTGTTTGCTTGCGCCGATGCCGCCTACGTCAAGAACGAAGCGCTTTCTTTTATTATCGAGCCGGAACTGCCTTAAAACGGGGCGCTCTCAGCCATAACCCCGGCACCTGAACCAACGGATGCCGCCTCTAGTCTATTACTCGCCGACAGGTGCTTGAAGCTCCGTCAGTGCCAATCCAAAGCCTCGCCTCCAATGGCACAATCGCCAGCGACCACCAGGTTGTGCGAACGCATGCCCGATCCTCCGAATTACTTTCGTCAGATCGGGACGATACCCCCCCCCATCAAAAATCAAGCCATTAAGCGAACGGCCCGTCGTACATTTCTGACGCATATTGAGGGAACGAATATTTTTTCGCCTTGCTCGGCGGGTGGCAGAGACAAACGAAATTAACTGGTTTAGTGCCGCCTGCCGG
Organism: Deltaproteobacteria bacterium; assembly: GCA_026129095.1. NCBI lineage: Bacteria > Pseudomonadati > Myxococcota > Myxococcia > Deltaproteobacteria bacterium. The sequence continues at coordinate 115,659 of JAHCIT010000006.1, read as the reverse complement.
TTGCGACCGCTGCCTTCATTCCAACAAAGAATCTTTCTCCGACCTCAGCGAGCGCTGAAAATGATTCTCCGCGCGGGAGCGAGTAACCATCCGGGTCCGAAAGGATCACCGTGAAGATTTCGGCAGATTCCTCTACGGGCGAACCCTCGCACTTTTCCCGAAACGCCGCGTCGTTTCCAGGTCCTCGCCAAAACGGGGTTCTCGCGGACCGTCCTGTAGTTTAAACAGCCGATCGCCGAGAGGTCCGTCGAATGTAGACGCCCCCCACTTCTCTCACCGCCGCAAGAGCCTGTTCGTCGTCCAGATCCTGCCGTAGGATCGATATCGAACCCGTCATCAGAAATGAAACATAGGCGAGTGCAGCTACCGGCGGACAGCCGACCTCGTCCAGTTCAGCGAATGTAATTTCCCGTTCGGCAACGAACTGCGTTACCCACCGTACGATGGGCTCAAGTTCGCCGCTATCCGAAACTTCACGCATAAGATTATTACTCAATCCGGACATTCAGAACTGAGGAAGCCAATACCAGCCCCCTGCTTCGTCGAGCGCCTGCTCAAGTCCAGCAGGACCGGACCTGTCGGGGATCTTGGCGAGAGCATCGAGCAACGGCGCGACGTTACCGTCCAAGACCTGAGTGTAAGTCTTCAGACGAGTGTCGCAACCGTCCTGAGGCGACCGGCAAACTTCATAGACCGTGTAGTCTCCCGAGTCCGCTTGCCAGCTCATACATCCGATCCGCTTCAGTTCGGAATGAAGGCGGCCAATCAGTTCCGGATAGTTGTCGGCCACGGTTGCAACCCCCTTCGGTGAAATCAAAGCAATTCCGATGCCATCATGGAAGCGAGATGCTCTTCAAAGTCTGCTCCAGACAAATTCGTTTCAGTCGCCTCCGGCTAATCCAATTCAATCACCTTACGATTCACACTGCGACTCGTATGACCTCGCAATTTTCGGGCCCACGCATTTGCCAGACCTCTTCTATCGACAGCCCGCTGAGGTGACCGGTTATCGCCCGAATCGGCCCACCGTGCGATACCAGCAGGACATTCGAATCTCTTGGGTGGCCCGAGATGATCTGCTCAAAGGTCGCTACGGACCGGCTTACCATCTGATCGAATGTTTCCCCTCTAGGTGGAGCGAAATGAGGCCCGAGCGCTTTCCAGAATGCAATCAGGTCCGAGTATCCCAGCTCGCAAGCAAGATCAGAACGCTTTCGACCCTGCCAGTCGCCACAGTGCCGTTCGTTAAGACCGGCGACCTGGAGAACCGGGTGCCGGCCGCGAACCAAAATCTCTGCCGTCCGAATCGCTCGTTTTAACGTAGAGCTGTACACAGCTTCCCAAGAGATTTTCTCCAACTCCTTCGCAAGCTGAGTCGCCTGATTTTCGCCTGCATTGTTAAGGTCAGTGTCGAGCTGCCCCTGCACGACGCCCGTCGGACCATCGATGTTTGGTTGAGTTTGACCATGCCGGACCAAATAGACATTCATGTTTCAAAATCGTTGATAATTCTAATGGAACGACCCGGCGCCCATTGGTTTGGAGGCCGAGTCGTTTGGTAGGGCCCTGCCAAATGGCAGCGGACAGCACCCGAGAAGTAAAGAAATTATAGCAGTTTTTCGGACCAGTTCCACAATAAATTGCAAGGCCAATTGCCATTGTTCGAAGATGGCGCGAACGAGGCGACAGTGAAAAATATCGAAGCGAAGTTCCGGTACGGTGACATAGCGGCCATTGAACGAAAGACTCGTAAGCTGGGTGCCCGAGATATGGGCCTGCTGCATCAGTGCGACACGTTCTTTCAGGCAGAGCATGCCCGCCTGAAGCTACGTGAATTTGGTGACGGGCGCGGTGAACTGATTAGTTATCGACGGTCGGACGTCCCGGGCGGCCGGGAAAGCGAATATTTCGTCTACCACTCAACGGCGCTGGAAGGCCTCAAGGCAATCCTGGAACAGGCCTTGGGCACGAAGGGTTCGGTCAGGAAAACACGCCATCTGTTCCTATTCCGTAATACCCGCATTCACCTCGATGACGTCGAGGGGCTCGGCACCTTCGTCGAGATTGAAACCGTCATTTCCGGACAGGATCGCGCTGACACCGTTGCGGAGTTCGAGGAAGTCGCACGGATCTTAAAACTGAACCCCGAGGACTCCGTGCCGGTCTCCTATTTTGACCTCTTAAACGGCTCCGGGGCATAGCTGAACCGCATCTTCACGGATTTCTCATGTTCTCGCGTTGGCGTTTTACCCAGTTCGAACATTCGGAACTGCGGAAGCCAATACCAGGACCCCGCCTCATCAAGCGCCTGCTCAAGCCCAGCGGGACCGGGCCTGTCGGGGATTTTGGCGAGAGCGTCAAGCAACGGCGTAACATTGTCATCCAATCCATGGGTTCAGGGGAAAATAGCTTAGTCGGGTGGGTTTCGGCGGCCCGGCAATCCTAGCCGCCGTAATAGCTCATCGACGTAATTGGGCGTTTCCGGGTCCAGCAGTACGTAGCGCGGGTAAAGCGGCCTGGCCCGGTCATCGGCAATCGGCTTCCAGCTTTCGGGGTCGGTGGTCCGTAGGAAATCTTCGGCAAACAGTTTGCCGCCAACCCCCTTTTCACTCCCGAATGCCTTGAAGGCGTCGAAGCAGACATCGATGTAACTCCGAAGGACTGGATATTCTGGTGCCGGCCGCAGGATATTGTTCGGGGTGTAGATCGCGACTGTTTCACCCGGTCTGAGTCGAGGGACCTGAAAGCCGGAATAGGGATGGAGATCGACCGAATTGAGATCGCGGCGGGAAAGGTCCGATACCGCCTCGCGCTCATCGATATCTTTGATAGTCTCGCCGACAACCCCGATCGGCAACAATACGCCGTTGAGTGACGCCCCCGGCGCCGGGACGGCGCCCAATCCGGTCGCATGGTGATCGCTGACACGGGCATAGAAACCCCGGCGCCAGTTGACGAGCCTTACCGGCACAGCTTGCGGGCAGCCGACACCTTTTGCGGCCAGGCTGCCAATCGCCAATATCCACCGCGGTGCGATTTCACTCATCACCCCAGAGCTCCCTGGCTTTCTCATACAGCCACGCCTCGGAACGGATCTTTCGCCCGTCGAGGTCGACAATGCCGATCTGCACTCCGAACTCTTCGACGATTTTCCCAAGCGTCACCGTGGGGTGCTGCCTGAACCATCGCTTGAGCGCCAGCGTTCTGGCCTCACGGCTTGGGGTCATCCAAGGTGAAGGAGGTTTGACAAAGAGAGGAAGCAGCGCCGTGCGGACATGCCGGAAACGGAGCCGCTCAACGACCAGGCGATTCGCCCAGACCACTTCGCCGAATGAAATCCGCCACGGCGCGCCTGCGGCAAGAAGACGGTCAACTTCTCGCAGGAATGGTGTGCCGTGGCCATCGGCATCCATATTGTCGTTCGGCCCGGCGGCGGCGTGACACATTTCGTGAAACAGCGTATATCCGGCCGGAATCTTCCGCTTCCGATGCGCCTCCACATCGACTGCGATCTCCTTCGCCAGGAAATCCGCGTAGCCGCCGATACCCAATGGAAGATCGACGGCCCGCCAGTCATTCAACCGGCGGGGGAAATAGGCCCGCCGGAAATGGAGGAATGCTTCGGTCAGTTCTGAGTTAGTGCGATTCATTGGCGGATAATAAGGATAATACTTTCCATGCTTATTCCGGCTAAGGGATAAGCTTCTGAATCAGCAGCCGCTCCCGTTCAGATGCTGATAGGTTACGCCGGGAGCGATTCGCAATTTGGGCTGGAACAGCGCGAGCAGCTTCTCCCGCGCAACGATCAGTTCCAGACGCGTTGCATCCGAAAGATCCCAGGGGCCGGCCGGTGCCTGCCGGTCATCTAGCCAGGTAGAACCCCAGCCGCCGGTGCTCCGGATGAAGTCGTCGACGAAGTTGAGCCCACCGGCCCGATGGCAGGCGATCAGGATTGCCGCCGCCTGGCTCCAGTATATCGGCTGATTCCGGATCACTCGGCTTGCAGCCGCCGGGCTCCAATAACGATATGCAAGAACTTCCTTGAATGCCTCCGGGAGCGGTGTATCCCGCCACTGCACGACCGCTTCCGAGCGGATGGCCCGCTGAACGCCACCAGAATATTCCTCGATCGCCTTCAGGCCATCCAGCAGTTCTGGATCGGACACCCCGAAGGTGGTGGCCACCACCGACGAACTCTCGGCTGGCACCAGCATCAGCCGGGCATTCCCGGCAAAGCCGTCCGAAGACGACCAGATTCGGCGGAAACCGTTTATCGTGACGGGAAACACCTGCTCGCCATTGAGGGCGCCGGTGAAATTGCCGTAGTCGAGATTCGCGAAGCGGTAGGGGGTGGACATGCGATGTTTACCTCTCGAAAAGGTAAACGGCCCGATTCCGCCAGATTTCCAGTTTCACATCAAAAAAACAAAAGCACAGTAACCAGCTGGAATCACTAAAGAAATCTAGGCATTAAAAAATATCCTGTGTAACGTGCAAAATCAGGCGTAACGCTTCGTTATCCTAGGCAAGAGATGGGGACTCTTCCTCCGGCCGACGCCCGGACGAGTCTCCCAGACTTCAATACGTAACAGACGATCTTTTCTGGAGGTTAGCGAAGCCAGCGGCGGTGCATAGTCTAGACGACGATCAACATAACCAGTAAACTTTTCCCAAATCCATTAAGGGAGGACGCCTTGAAAGACTTAATCGAAAAGATCCGTAGGGCTTTGGCGTCGAAAGAAACTCCGGTAGCACCGACCGGCCATGTGCCACCCAATATGGGCAACATATCGTTAGCCACAGAGACTCAGGCCGCTGTCGGTGTTCAATACCTGGCGGCAGGTGCATGGCGTCGCAATGGTCTAGGGGCCGTTCTATCAAGCGGTATCTCAAACCGCATTTTATGGTTCTACACAAATAGGGACAGCGCAGAGTGTGACTATAGGAAAACATATGACAGTCGGCCTCACGACACCGCCATTCTCGGAATCAGTTCCGATACCGATATTGAGGATCGTCAGCCTGCACTTCCTAATGTACCTTTGTTTCTGATTGCCGATCTGGAATGCTTTGGGCTCCCGTTCCCCCCACCTCATATTGATGAATGGACCTATTTGGGCCGGCTAAGTCCCACCGTTTTGGCAAGATTGATGAAGAGCCGCTACCGGTATGTTGAGCATCAACGAATCGGGGCGCGTACAGTATGATGGATGAGACCAGGCTCAAAGATCTTTACCGGGCGTTCATACGCTTCTATGGAACTACGTATAAAAGCCGGGAAAAGATTGAAGATGATTTCAGCCAAGTCATTTTATCCGTATATCAGAATCAACGCATAACAGCTACGCGCCAGACGCTTGAAAACGCGAACATATTCATAGGGGATATAGTTAATTCAAAAATCTGGGTCCTATTTAAATGGAGGATGAGCGATATTCTCCGGGCTGAGAAACGTGATCAAGAAAAACACGCCATACCGGTTGCGACAGATCCCCTTACCGATGATATTGGAAATACCGGTCCGGCGATTTCCGGCGAGGAATCGGACCCGGATGCAGATAAGATTTATGACCTCTTGAGGGAACAGTTGGACGAGTTTGACCAAAAGCTGCTTTACGGAATCTACCGGAAAGAACTGACCTACCGGTTACTCAAATGCGATCTGGGTGGCGTTAGCGAGGCGACCATCTCGCGCCGCAAGGATAACCTGATCGAGAAGCTTAAAAACATCAGCGCCCAATTCGTTGGCGACGAAGATGGAAAACGCAAGAGACAGGCCGCCCTTAGCCTTAGAGGGGGCCTTCATCGTTATTTAGACGAAATTGAAAAGTCCCAAGGAGAATGTACCAAATGAGTACCGGATATTCAAAAGCTGAAGAGAACCAATTACTCGATAAGTTCAACGCAAAAAATATGCTCACTCGTCTGGAGAAGGCAATGACTACTACGGATGAAACCGCTGGCGGGCTTGCGCACGGTTCCGTCATTGTTTGCGGCGGAGACAGTCCAGCGGAATCCGGCAGCTGCTGCTTCCTGATCACGGGCGCGGACTACGGCATGCCGGTTGATACCCAACACCCTCCCCCGCAGATCGTCCCGCTGGTAACGGGGAACCCTGCGGCCATCGCTCCCCTGTATCCGGCAATCCACGAAGACTTCCATGCCAAGGTCAATCTGACCGTCACGGTACCGCATCGCGCACTCACCGGGAACTCCGGCGTATCGGTAATCGGTGAAGTCACCCCGGAAGATTACGCCCAGGTTTCCCGCGCCCTGGTTGAATACGTCGACTTGCAGGAAAATTGCATTCTGGGGGGTGCAGCCGAAACAACCCGAGTAAACCAAAGCCTCGCACGACTGCTTCCTCTGGATGTCCCCGGATCCATCGAGATCGACAACCGGATCCGGAAAGCGATACAGGAAATAATGGAGGCGGCTACCAATCCGGATATGGCGGACGCAGAAGAAGACGACCCGCAAGACGATCTCGCCGAACCGTCAGCTTTCAAAGAGTGCACCTATGTGCATCCTAATTTATTTCCCCCCTCCATACGCCATGAAGCCCAAATTCAGATGGGGGAGGATAGGGCTATTCACAAAAGACCTAGAGGGGTCAGGGAGGGAGTTATAATATTACGTTTCAACCCCAATACCACTCTCAAATTAGAGGTATTTGAAAAGTCTGAAAAGGATAATATGGCAGTCAGATTCAGGATCGTCAATTCTCTCCCTCCTAAAGGTTTTAGTCTTTTGGCGAAGCCAGTTTGGAGCAACGCAACACTAAATGAAGTCTTAATCGTTCCCGGAGATGAGTCCACGACTTCAGTTATTTTTCAAGACAAACCAACTTCTAAAATGCGTCGGAATATTAAATGGCTGTTCCGTCTTCAAAAAGCAGAAGACACCAACGGGGCCTGATAACAATCGCCACCTGAATTTAGTTACTCCTGGTCTACAAACAATGACGATCGTCGACCACATAGTTAATAATAACACCAGCCCAGATCCGCTATCAGATTCTTTAAACTCAATCGAAGATTACACCGACGTTGAAAAGGTAAATGCATTTGGCGATTTAGTCGCCGGATTTCACAGATTTTCCCATCTCAATGCACTCGACCGCGCCGGGCTGGGAATGGCGATCATGTTTCTCGCCTCTTCCGTACTGGAGGTTCAGCCAGAGCAACATGAAAACACGATTGCCAAGGTCAAAGGCATCGCGAACACGGTGAAAAAGATTCTCGGTAGCATTCAGTTTCCAGGCACAATTTCTTCCCAGCGGAGTGTGCGCCATTATTCATACTGGCTGACCCACCAAGTTCTCCACCTTCGTACAGACACTGAGATGATAATTGACGATGACGGACTAAAAGAGTTACTCCACTGCGCATTGTCCGGTCCCGCAAATACCACTCCATCAGGAATCCATTCCAAACTTATCATATTAAAAGAAGAATATCCGGTTTTAATCATATCTGTTCTTAAACTCAGTCACATGGATACTGCGATCCAATCGCTATGGTCCAGTCTGAATCCTGTTATCAGTGCAGGAAAACATCCGCCATTTGCGAATAATACTATGGAATATCTTAAGGTTGGGGAATATTACTTGTATGGAGACTGGAATAATCGCGCCTCCATTCTCAAATTAGCAAGTAACCGCGCAAGCCTCGATCAGCCTCAAAAGCAGGTCTTATCCGCTGAAGCTGATCAGATCGATACCCAACTGGCGAATCCTTCACCCATTCTTTTGTCGCATCAAGCAGCACCTCTGGAATGTCAAGTGTCCTCGGATATTAATTCGATATTGTCATGCACTGACCCATCAACCGCTAAAGCTACCGCCCAAAACTCAAGCGAACCTTTCTCAGCAAAAAATGTACGCTACGTATTGACACGTCTGCTTCACTCCATGAAATTCAGCCTTGCATCTGAAGTTATCGACCGGCAGCTCGAACTGGTGTCCAGGAATCTTGATGTCAATGCACTCGTTGAACTGCTTCATTACCAGTTCATGCTGTCGAACTGGATTAACGATGGGCAGACACGACAACGGGCGAATTACTTTATTGCCTATTTGAAACATGTGTACGGCGACCGAACGACATGGCATGGCCTCGGTGAGAGCGCAAACTTTGGGATCCTTGATCAAAACAATAACCATACTGAAGTAAAGGAACTAAAAAGACATAATTGGGAAAATCTATTATATATTCCATCGGATGACAATCCTTCAAAAACATTTCAACTATACAATTCGCATTTACAGGCTATCAAATTAAAGCTAAAGAGTGTCCGGTCCATCAAGACGGACGCGATCAATGATTTAGTCACGAAAATGCAGAAAATTTCCGACAGTAATAGTTTGTTTCATTCGAGTGAGATTTTGAAAGTGACCCGTATGCTGATTAAAAAGTCTGGAAGAGGTACTCCATCTGGCTTGTGCAAGCTGTATACGGGTCTTGTTCAGAAGCAGATGCAGTGGATACCCAATAAGAGGACAAGATTACTCAATATATCGTTGAATGAAAAACCGGTATTTGCTGGCTATGTAGAGTCTGTTTTAAATGGAGCTTCGACCGTCTCCGCAGGTGATCAGCTTTCGGAATTATATTTCAAGCTTTGGGGCGGTCAAAGGATATACGATCTTGTAAATAAAAATCCTGGATCCATTGCCGTTCATTACTTTATCAATGAAAACAATACTTCATTCTGTTTGTTAACCAGAAACAATGGAAACGATAACTGTAAAACAGATATCATAAAACTAGATAACGCGAGAAAATCTGATTTCGCCAAAATCCGAGAATGTATTCAAAAGGACAATATTGTAAGGGATTTTCTTAGACAGCTTGTCCATCCCGATCAGGCGTTGCCAAATCTCATTCATCTTTGTACCAAGGATGAACAACCCAATGAAAAAATAGTGGACTTGCTATATAGGAAATTGCTGATCATCGGACAGAAGCTTTTCCCTAACAGTTTACTCTCCTGTCTAAATCAGCATAAACCCAAGCATATATACCTTAGTGTGGATGCCGAGCTGATGGATTTACCCATACAGTGGCTTCCTTGTGGATCGAAGAATGAACCTTTCATCAAAAACTTCCAGTCTTCTGTAATCACCCCTGCCATGGTCTCTCCGTTCTTCGCTACTGATACCAACAGAACGACCTTAAGCGCGAAATCCGGGAATTATAATCTTTTTGAGCCAGAGCTGTATCGTGCGATAATGGTATACTCTTCACCACCAGGTAATTCTTGGGACATCTCCTCCGTTCAAGACGTATTGCAGGCAATCTCCAGAAGCCAGTTGGCCACGATTATTACTCACGGTTTCGATGAAGCGGATCCGGCCCGTTCCAGCCTCGCATTGCCGGGCGGATTACGCCTTCGTCGCACGGATATCGAATCATCAGGCATCTCCTTTAACGGTACTACCGTGGCCTTGTTCGCATGTTCAGCTGCCTACCGCCGGCAAACCGACCATCTGCACAAGGAGACTGTGGCCGATGCATTCCTGGCCCAGGGAGCCAGAGGTGTTATTGCCGGTCTCGCACCGCTACAGACAAACCTGATTCGTACGTTTGTCCAGATATTTATGGAACAGTCAGTCTCATCAGGCGCATTTTTACCAAGCAGTGTTTTTCAACAGGCTGCGATTACGGCACTTCGAACCGTGAAAGATGACGATAATTTAACTGAGAACCAAAAGCGAAAGAACCAGTTGGGCCTTTTCACGCTCGCATATTACGGCATCGACTGAACCGAACGTGTCCGTTTCTTATTAACCCTTACCCGTCATCCCGGCCTCAGGGGAAAAGCAAGACTTTCAGGATACTACCGCTACTTGTTCATGCGGCCTCGGAAGTTGATCCGGGTGCCCCCCATCCGCGTTCGATCGATATTCTGAGCAGCACTTCGGCCATCTCCATCGCCTGAATCCGGCCGTAGCCTGTTGCCAGTTCGATTCGTCCGAATGGAAAGCGGATCGACCAGACGGAACCGTTCGGCCGGATTTCCGCGGTATAAATTATCGGATCGTTCGTTTCATCGCCGTTCATGGCACTTCTCCTTCCGTCATGAAGAAGAACGAGGGAATTATCTGAATATTCCGCCATAGGGAATCACTTTTCTTGTCCGTGGGTGAAAAAATGGCCGCCCGGTATCCGTCTACCTGATCGAGAGGCTGTGCGTATGCCGCCGGCTAGATAGCTATTCGGTGAAGGCTTCGCCCCATCCGAGGAGATTTGATATGAAATCCGCCGCCAGAACCGCCATGCTGATGCTCTTTTGGGTACTCCAGCCCGGCTGTGTACAGGAAAAGCCCCCCGTAATCGGCAGCCTCACCGCAACCCCCGATAAGGTCTCACCCGGAGAGGCGACCACCATCACATGGAATGTAGAGCACGCACATAGCTGCGTGCTGAACGGTACCGAAGTCGGTCCGGAGTCGGACAGTATCGTTGTGCAGATTTACCCTCCCGTCACCTACCTACTCGCCTGTTCGAACGTCGCCGGAAGCACCCAGGCGGAAGTCACTGTTGAACGTCGGCCGGATCCGCCCGCGCCAGAGCCGGTTACATTTAATTATGCATATGCTTCACCCAATCCGGTCCCTGAAGGTGGAACCGTTACGCTGTACTGGTCTGCGATGAATGCCGATTACTGCACGCTGGACAATCACGAGGTTGAGTACGAACCGGTTTGGTCGTACCCGATTTCCCCCGTATTCCTTCGAAGCACCCACCTCGTCACCTGCCGGAACGACAGTTACAGCGCAAGCCAGAGCATCACCATCAATGTGACGCCCGCCCCGCCGCCGCCAGTCGGTATCGGCACTTTCACGGCCTCGCCGGCGACGATCACGGCGGGCAGCACGGCAACGCTCGCGTGGTCCGGCGTGACGAACGCCACCGCTTGCAGCATCGATAACGGCGTCGGCAGCGTCACCATCCCGAGCGGGAGCAAAACCGTCACGCCCACCGCACCGACGATCTATGCGCTGAACTGCAACGGGGCGGGCAGCCCGGCCACACGGAGCGTGACCGTCACCGTGACGCCCGCCCCGCCGCCGCCCGTCCCGCAGGTTGAGATCGTACTGTTTGCGGCGAATCCGGTGTCGGTGATTTCCGGCCAGCCGGTGACGCTGACGTGGACCGTCAACAACGCGACGAATTGCACAATTACCGGTATCGGCTCCGTTACTCCCATCGGTGGTAATACGGTTGTCACACCGCTGGTCTCGACGACCTACCGGCTCGACTGCTCGAACGCCGTGGATTCCGCCGCACCTGCATTCATAAATATTACGGTAACGGTCCCCTCAACCCCTCCGGCCGCGCCTGATTGCAACAGTTTTCCCAATCCCCCGGCAGGAACGTCAGTGGTCTCGTCGTGGTGCGCCAAACGCGACGGTTTTACGAAATTTTACTGCGAAACCGTCGATGATCCGGTGAATTTCGTGCCGAGATACAACGTCTGCTCAAAATCCTTGGATACGACGATTGGCGCCGTGAAGCTGACGGTCGTCACCGGAACGGACGTCGGCGTCGCCGTCGCGGAGGCAAAGCCGGCACTCCAGCGGGGCACTCCGGTGATGATTTGTGCATCCGTCTGGGTACCTTCGAGTTCAGGCGTATTGCCGCGGGTTGGAATCGACTGGTTTCAGACCACCGGTTCGCCGGGGGCGAACTACTTGGATGCTTTCGGACCGCATTGGAGCTGGCCCACGAACACCTGGGTCAATGTATGCATGGGGCCTAGTTCCGAGGTTTTTTCCGGAAGACGTGACCGCTGGCCCGGTGACGGTCCCTCCATGTTCGTCCCGCCGTCTCCGTACGGCCAGTTCGCGGGGGGCTGGATGCAGTTCCTTGGGGGTTTGACACAGGGCATGGGTTCGGCCGGCGAAGCGTGGGTCGCGAATCTGACGGTTTATGGCGTTCGTTGATCTGTCATGAACCCACCAACCGCCCGAAATCCTATAACGGGGAAGCCCCCAGAAATCCATGCTCGCGGTCTACTCATGACCGACGACTGTCAGATTCTCGTCGTGAAGACCGGAGCGGTCTGGGATCTGCCCGGAGGGGTGACGATGGCCTTCGAAGATGTACCGGAGGAAATTGAATCCAGTTTTCTCAGGCAGACAGGATTACCGGTGTCGGAAAAATCACTTCTGGTGATGTCGCCGCCGGCATTCACCGGCAGCATCACCCTGGCAATTCATGAAGTGGAACTGACCGGAAACTGCCGGGACAACGCGGGTATTCCCGCGGCAAAGCTGCCACGGATTCGCTACATGGACATTGCCGATTTTGTGGTCCGGAAAGATGCCTGCCTGCCGGTGCGCCGGTCATTGTATTCATGGATGAAAGAGATGGACGAGTTCGGCATGCTCGAAGACGACTGAAGCAGTCCTCATTCCGGAAATCCCGCTCACCACATCAGCTCGGGGCCGATGAGATACAGGCGGGATTTTCGTTGAGGCGCATCCGGCAAGACACGATGAAGCGCTTTCCAGTATGCCCTTGAGTGATCCGGATGGATCAGATGGACCAGTTCGTGGACAATCACATAGTCTACGATCCTCATGGGGGCCTGAATAATCCGCCAGTTGATCCGGACTTCGCCTTTCGCGCTACAACTCCCCCAGCGGCGATTCTGGTCTCCCAGCAACATTCTGGGACGTGATATCCCCATCCTTCTGGACCAGTAATCCATTCGTTCGGCGAGACGCTGGATCGCATGCTGTCGATACCATTCTATCAGGGCGGAACGGACCAGCTCAGGCTTGCGCCCACTCGCGGGCTTGTTTGCCACGATGACTCTTAAGCGGCCATTCATCAGACGAACCTCGGACTGGTGACCCACTGAAATCCGCAACCGGTACCCCCGGCCCAGATATTTGAACGTCTCGCCGTCAACGAATTCCCTGCCGGAAGGCTGCTGGGACTGTAACTCCCGCGCCTCAAGCTGCTTCTGGTAGATCCAACGGGCTTTGGACCGAATGGCCCGGTCCACTTTGGAAACCGTTATGCCCTGTGGCACCGAAGCCACAACTTTCCCGTCTGGTTTTACAGCAATGCCTATTGTGGTCCGCCGGCTGGAGCGGATCGTCCGGTAGCTGATTCGGGTGTTACCGAACTGGAAGGAACGAAGTACCATGGATCACTTCGCGAGCCGTGCTCTGGCGAGATCCATCAGCGAGGTGGTCAGTTTTTCTGTCTCATCATCGCCGAACCCAGCGAAGCGGAGTCGCCGCTTGACCTGACGGCGCATTTCCCTCTGGACATCCTCTTTGCGGACCCAGTCAATGACGGCGAGTTCTTTAAGCATGGCGAAAACTTCCGCGGCGAGTTTCGCCCGTTCCTGCTCTTGGGGAGAGTGAGCATTCCCATATGGAGCGGGTTCCTCCTTGAGCGTATTGGAACTCCCCGGCGCCTGGATCGCGTTGAAAAACGCTAGTTCCTCATCACTTAGGCCCAAAGAGTTCGCTTGCTGATGACGGCCACGGAGTTCGTCGAGGACCAGTTGCAGCCGCTTGATCGCCTCTGCCGCCTGGATACGATGCTCCCTGCGGTCACGGATAATCTCCTCCAGACGTTCCGAGAGTTTCTGGTAGAACACGGGGTCTTCGGAGATCTTGACACTGATCTCGTGCTTGACGGCGTGTTCCATCTCGCTGGCTTTCGCCTCCGGAGACTTGAGCTTGTCCACTTCTTCATCGAACCGCTTCGAGAAGATCGAAACCGGCTCCGTGAGTTGGACAACCTCGTCAGCTCGTACGTATTCCTCAATGAGTTTTTTGACCTTTGCGCCGCAGCCGGAGAGATCGAGGCTATCATCGCGGAACCGCGCACGGGCCATGACGCGGAGTTTGCCAAGCCAGGTCAGGTCTTTCTGGAACTTCAGGGCGGCGGGATCGGGCAGAACCATGTCCATGCTCTGGGCGAACTTGCGGAACTTCGCTTCGAACTCGGCCCGCCGGTCTTCAGGCTCCAGAATCCGGAGACAGGCTTCCGGGTCTTTGCGGTCCACCTTCCTGAACAGGTCCATGACCTGCCGGTGCCGGTTCTCCAGCCTCGGCAGCTCGCTGGAAATCTCCACCAGCGCGCCCTGAATGTCTTTGGGATCGAAAACGGCCAGCGCGTCCTGGAGTTCATCGGAGATGCCCCAGTAGTCCACCACAAGACCGTAAGTCTTGCCTTCGGCCGTGCGGTTCACGCGGGCGATTGCCTGGAGAAGATTGTGCTCTTTGAGGGGGCTGTCCAGATACATCACCTGTTCGACCGGCGCATCGAAGCCGGTCAGCAGCATGTCGCAGACGACTAAAATTGAAAGCGGATCGTCCTTGTTGATAAACCGGGCGATCAGCTCCTTCTGCTGTTCCCTGGACTTGTGATGCCGTGCGAGCCGGTCCTCATCCGTATGGGTGCCGGACATGATGAGCGCGCACTCGGGTGCTCCCAGCCGTTCCAGCGTTTCAAGGTAGGTGACGGCGGCGTCCCGCGTGCAGGCGACAACCTGCGCCTTGAATCCGTTCGGCCGGATGAACTTCTCGAAATGGTCGACGAGGTCCGTGCAGATTCGCGTGATCCGGCTCGGAGCCCCGGCGACCGCCTCGTAGGTGACGAACTTCTTGCGGATGGCCGCCTTTTCATCATCCGACTTGTCCGCGAACACCCGGCCAAATACCGCATCGAGCGACGAGCCTTCGACGTGAAGCTCGGTCAGACGGCCTTCGTAATAAATGGGAACCGTCGCGCCGTCTTCCACCGCCTGCTGGATCGGATAGGTATGGATGTAGGGGCCGAAAACCTTCGGGGTGGAACGGTCGTTCTTGTCGATCGGCGTTCCGGTAAAACCCAGGAAGCAGGCATTCGGAAGGGCCTGACGCATGCGGGCCGCGAGCGATTTGTACTGGGTCCGGTGCGCCTCATCGACAAGGACAAACAGGTTCGACGCCTCGTTCAGGGCCGTCTGCTTGCCGCCGGACACGCCCTGAAACTTCTGGATCGTTGTCGTGATCGTGAGGCCCGATCCGGCCCCGAGTAGTTCGGCCAGATGCCGGACGCTTTTCGCCTGCTGGGGATTCGGGAAGCCGCACCGCTCAAAGGTCTCGCTGATCTGGGTGTCGAGATCCGTACGGTCCGTGACGATCACAATGGACGGGTTCTCCAGAGCCGCCAGCCGGCGCAGTTTCACCGCCAGCCAGAGCATCGTGAGCGATTTGCCCGAGCCCTGGGTGTGCCAGACTATGCCGCCACGGGCCGCCGGGTCAGGAGCGGTTCTGATGCGGTCTAGCGCCCGGTTCACGGCGATGAACTGCTGGTACTTGGCGAGTTTCTTGACGCGCCTCGCCCCTTCGGGTTCAAAAACGACGAAGTTCGAAACGAGGTCGAGCAGGCTTTCCGGCGAAAGGGCGCTCGCGATCAGAAGATCCTGTGGCGTCACCTCGCGGCCGACGAGACCAGCGACGGCCTCCCGCGATAGTGGGAACGGCTCCCGCCACTCGGCATAATGCCGGTCCGGAGTCAGCACGGTGGCGAGTTTTGCCCCGGACGAGCCCGCAAGCGCGGCGACCACCTGTGTCGCTTCGAACGCCTTCGGGACGCCCTGACCGGCGTATTCGTCCTTCGCCTCCTGATAGAGGTTCAGGGATTTCATCGCCTCCTCGAACCACTTTTCGCCGAGCGTGGGCGACTTGCACTCGATGATCGCCAGCGGGAGACCGTTCACGAAGCAGACGGCATCGAAGATCCGCCGCTGATTGGCCCCCTGGACATCGAACTGCCGGGTGACGACGAACTCGTTATTCCGCGAATTGGCGAAGTCGATGAAATGGACGTCGCGGCCGATCTTCCCGCGTCCGTCGTTCAGGTCCTGTTCCAGCGACAGCGTATGCACGAGGGTCCGGTGAACCCGCTCGTTCGCCTCGATCAGGCCCGTGGCGGGGATATGCGTGACCGAGCGGACGGCCCGGTGGAGATTGTCGTCCGACAGCCACGGGTTCAGCCTCCGGAGCGCCTTCTCCAGCCGTCTGGCCAGAATCGCGTCCCGGTTCGTATCCCGGTCGGAATTCAGGCGTTCGCTCTCGATGAATGTCCAGCCCAGCTTTTCCAGCAAGGCCACGGCCGGTCCCTCCGAGAGGTCTTCCTCGTTCCACCGGGACGAGCGCCCGGCCGTGCCCGCCGGTCTGGTCTTTGTTGCCGGAGCGGCGGCAGGAGCCGCCGGAGCCGCATCCACTCCGCCCAACCCCTCAAGCGTATCTTCAAGAGACTCCGCCACGCATTCGGCGATGAATGATTCGAAGCGGCCCGTCCCCTTTGTATGAGACTCTTCGAGCAGGTCGTAATACTCGCCCCGCCGTTCGACCGGCAGGAACGCAGGCGGATAGCCCGACCTCATGAGCAGCAGGTTCATCAGCAGACGGGCTGTACGTCCGTTGCCGTCGGCGAACGGGTGAATGGCGACAAACCGGAAGTGGGCGCGGGCGGCGATTTTCACCGGATGGCCAGTTTCCTTCGCAATCCCGGCAACAAACTCCGCCATCAGGTCCGGGACCTTGGCCGGGTTCGGAAATACATGACGGGAACCACCGACCCGAACCGTATCTGTGCGGTAGCGCCCGGCGTCGTCGGGCCGGATCGCGTTCAGGATCAGCCGGTGAAGGTCCAGGATTTCCGGTTCCGTCAGCGGCGTCTTTGACTCGGCCAGCCGGTAGAGAAGCCCCATCGCCGACTTGTGATTGGTGGCTTCGAGGATTTCCCGAAGCGGCTTGCCGCTGATGGTGATCCCGTCGATCAGGATCGCCTTGGTCTCGCCGAGGGTAAGCGTATTCCCTTCGATCGCGTTCGAGTTGTAGGTGTGAACGATTTCCCAGTGCTCGCGCAGCCGCCTGAGATCGTCGGACGACAGCGGCAACCGGGCCTGCCAGGTGGCCCGAAGCTGGTCTAGACGAGAAAGAGTATCGCTCACGATTAGCCCCAGACCTTTGCGGTTGACGCGTCAAAGAAGGAGACGGTCAATGCTTTTCGGTATTTGGGCCGAGCGATTCCCATCTGTTTGGCGCGGCGGATAATGCGTTTATTGGCGTCACTATCGGGATCGCCGAAAATGCTTACGTATATATCGGTGATGCCATTGCCACTTCCCTTTTCTATCGCTTTGAGGATGTGCTCATCCTGTTTGGAACACGAAACACCAAACATAATCATGGTCTCGCCAATATTGGAAAGACTGCGGAAACCCCTCGTTAAATAGCCGCTATGCTTGATCTGGCGTCGTTTTCCATCGGCGGTTCCTTCAGCAACGATTAGTGGATAGCGGTCTTCTTCGAGGGCGTTTTGAATCTGCTTGATCAATCGTACCTGCGTGTTCTTCCAAGTGTATTTCTGGAGCTCAGCGCCAGCATCAAACAAGTGGAGCGCGCCATGGAGATAGAAAACCGTCTGCTTGTTAGAATTCTCGACTTCCCAGGTGACATACTCCTGCTCACCTGAATCTGGCGTACGGAAGCCGTCATCATTGGAAAGCGAATCTCCCAGCTCTTCGTGCATGAGGGTCCAATAAAGCAGAAGGTCATAGTTCAGCGTATAAACATCTTTGAACGAATTCAGAAAAATGCGGCAATGCTGATACTGCTCTTCCTTGATTTCGTTTGGATGAGCGGGGTGGTTGTCGGAAATAGTTTTGGCCAAGAGGCCTTTTAAGGCATTGGAATGTTCGATGAGGGTATTCGCAAGCAACTTATCTTTGGGCAAGTATACGTTGATCAGGTTCGATGCATCTCTAAGCACGCGCATAACAGTTTCAAAATCGGTGGTGCCAAGGGATCCGAAGAGATCCTTGATTCTGGGATCAATTGACGTGAAATCCGCCTGGTCAAACAACGCATCGTAAGAGAAAATGTCGTTGCGCAGTGCGCGGCTGAAGCCGTTCCCAAGGAGAAGGTGGCGCTTCTTCTTTTCAGGGAGTGACGACAGGACTTCCTTGTAATCAAGGAGCCGTACACCCGTAGTATTTATTCCCTTGGCCATCGCTCACACCCCCGCCCAGATGGTCCGGAAGTCGGAATCCTGGGGGTTGTAGTCGGGTCTTGGGTTGGTGAACCGGTCCTCGGTCAGGGCGAGGCCGCGAATCCTGTTGACGTGGAACAGCCGCCACATGGGCTGGTTGCCGGAGCGCGAACCGCCGCCGGTCTGGAACGCCCGCAACCCTTCATATCCGGTCGTCAGCTTTCCATAGGTATAGGGCTCGACCTGCCGTTCAAAACCATCATAGGTGAAGGTCAGGACGCGGCGCTCGCGGACGGCGTCTGTAATGAGTGAGTTCATACACTTATCCCCGCTAATAGAGAACTCCGTAGTAAAGCACCGACTTTCCGATATTCCTGGACGGCAGTTTTCGCTTCGATATCTCGCGGATCGGTAGTGTCGAGCGCTTCAGTGATCTGGCGCTGTTCGTCAATGGGCGGTATAGGGAGGACGACATCCCGTAGCGTCTCTTGGGAAATATTCTTCATGGAGCGTGACGAGCCTGTGGCATTTAACGAAATCTGTATTCTGGCATCGGGAGAATTCAACGCGATATTTAGAAACTGTTTACTGGTGAGGCGATCATTGGGAACAAGACGAAGGGTCTTGTCAGACAGCAGGAGGCGTCGACGCACCTTCCCGACGATTACGCAACGGCCAACGAGATCCGGCGTGTTCGCTCTGCTAAGAAGAAGATCGCCCTCCTGAACTTCAGAATCTGGGAACGGCAATGTCGACGGTAGTAACGCTTTATTCTCATGGGCATGAAAAGTGCCCCAGCTTACCGCGCTCACTTTCAGCACGCCCCATTCCTCTGGAGAGGCGGGACGGTCTTCACACTTGGGGCTTTTGCCTGCTTCGATCCGGAGAAGAAGGCCCCCCAGCCGCTTCACCTCCCAGTCCACCGGTATCTTGCCGATGGGGGAATCCTTGAACCGCTTATGCCGGCCGGGGATACCGCGGGTCAGCAGCTCGTTGGCGAGCGATTTTTTCAGGTCGCGGGTCTTTTCGATGACCTCTTCGTTGGCCCGGATGGCGGCGTCGACGGACTGGAGGGTGGCGGCGATCCGTTTTTGCTCGGGGAGAGGAGGGAGCACTATCTCCATGTCCAGGAATTCATCGGGGCGCAGGCGAACGCGATTCGTTGTCCCTTCACTCGCCAAAGCACAGAGTTCGACAAACGAAGGTAGCGACGAATAGATGTCCCAAAATCCCGGATCGACAATTTCAGGATTGACGTCGTACGCAAGAAAGTCGTGAGTCGTTACTGCATCATCAAGCTCTGGTGGGACAATACCACAGGCCCCGTTACGCGCGTCGATCTTGGATATAAGAAACTGCCCTGCTTTGATTTGATTCTGGTTTTTCGTCTTGATGTTTGAACCTTGTTCGTAACCTCTTGCCACGATGCCTTTATGGCGAATCCTTACGGTCACTTGAGTGTACGTAACGTCGTCGCGCACAACGAAGCGCAGCTTGCTCGGCGATAGAAACTCGCCCAGCCGCACGCGGCGCCAGCCTTTGGGAAGGGGCTTGGTCACTGGACGGTCCCTTTTTGCCGGAGGTGCCAGAACTTTTCGAACAGGGCGAGCTTGGCGGCGTCCTCGGACGGATGGGACTGGGTGCCGAAGATCGGGTCTTCGGCACCGGGTTCCTTAATGCTGCATTTCCAGTGCCCGGGACGGCGGGAATCCCGGAATACGGTCAGGACAAAGCCCTCAATGCGAAGGAAGGGGTTCCCTTTCGCCGATTCGTTCCACCGCCGGGTGAGCCATTTGTCGCGGCGGGCGGCCTTGCTCTTGAGCGTCGCCTCACGCCGGCGCGGGCCGGTGTAGTCGCCCTCCATCTTTTCCGCACAGACACAGCCGACGTCCAGTTGCTGCGGGAAATCGGGATGCTCCATCAGATGCACGAACCGTATCCGCTCCTGGCCGCACATCTCGCAGGTGGGATAGCCCTCGGTGACATCCTCGCCCGGCTCAACGTCACCCGGCCGGTTATCGACGACATCGATACACCTCCATCCCCTGTGGGGCACTCCCGGTTGGTCCCAAAGCCGCGACATGGCGAATTCCTGCATCTCCCTGCTCACTCGAACCCGAGTTCCCTGAGCATCCTGTTCATGCGCTTCTCGGCCTCATCGCGCTTTGCTTCCGCGACGCGGAGCGCTTTCAGCGCCTCGCGGACGTCGGGGATCGCATCTTCACCGCCCATCTCCACGTAGCGGGAGATGTTCAGGTTGAAGCCGTTGTCCTCGATCTCTTTCAGCGGCACGACGCGGGCGAAGTTCTCCTCGTCCCTGAAGGCCTTGAACGCCCTGGCGATCCGCTCGATATCCTGCGGCCGGAGCTTGTTCTGGTTCGGGGCGCTCTCGAATCCGTCCGGTGCGTTGATAAACAGCACCTTGCCGCGCCGGGCGGGCGGTTTCGCTCCGGACCGGCGCAGCACCAGGATCGCCGCCGGAATCCCGGTTCCGTAGAACAGGTTCACCGGCAGGCCGATCACCGCCTCGAACAGGTCTTCCTTCAGGAGACCTTCGCGGATCTTCCCTTCGGCACCGCCCCGGAACAGCACGCCGTGCGGCATGACGACGCCGAGCATGCCCTTGGCATTGAGCGTCGCAACCATGTGCTGGAGGAACGCTAGGTCGCCCTTGCTGGCGGGCGGAACGCCGAACCTGAAGCGCCCGAACCGGTCGGCCTCGGCCGCATCGCGGCCCCATTCGTCCAGGCTGAACGGCGGATTGGCAATCACCCGGTCGAACAGCATCAGTTCGCCCTTTTCCAGGAACTTGGGATCGCGGATCGTGTCCCCCTTGGCGACCTGCGCGTCCGGCAGCCCGTGAAGGAGCAGGTTCATCTTGGCGATGGCCCAGGTGCCCAGGTTCTTCTCCTGCCCGAACAGGGAGAGGTTGCGCGGGTTGCCGCCGTCATTCTCGATCTTGTGCGCGCATTCGATCAGCATGCCGCCCGATCCGCAGGTGGGGTCGCAGATCCGCATCCCTTCTTTCGGTTCGAGCAGTTCCGCCAGAAGCTGGACGACGCCGCGCGGGGTGTAGAACTCGCCGCCCTTCTTGCCGGCGTCGTCGGCGAACTTCTCGATCAGGTATTCATAGACCCGGCCGAGCGCGTCGGGCTCCGGCAGATCGGCGTTCCGCAGGCTGATCTCCGAGAAATGAAGGATCAGTTTCGCCAGCAGCATGTCGCGCTGCTTGGCGTCGCCCAGCCGGTGCTCGTCGTTGAAGTCGATGCCGGCAAGGACGCCTTCAAGCGTCGAATTGGAGTGTTCCAGCGCTTCGCAAGCCTTGTTGAGGGTGTCGCCCAGCTGGGTGGATTTCTTGCGGAGTTCCTCCCACCGCGCACGCTTGGGCACGAAGATCGGGTGCTCGTCCTCGTCTTCGTAGGCGAGCTTGCGGTCGCCGGTTTCCTTCAAAATTTTCTCGGCCTCTTCCTCGAACACGTCGTTGGCGCGCTTGAGGAACATCATCGCGAAGATGAACCCCTTGTAGTCGGACGAGTCGATGGAGCCGCGCAAGATGTCGGCGGCTTTCCAGATGTGGCCGAAGAGCTGGCTGGTGCTGGTGGTTTTCATTCAGGGTCTCCAGTGGCGGGCTTGCGCGGGGGCAGAATCCGTTCCGACACGATCTGGCGCGCCGCCATCAGACGCATCTCGGCGGCGTAGCGGGCGTTGACGTAATAGTCCTGGGCAGAGCGGAGCAGGTCCGCGAGCTGGCGCTGTTCGGAAAGCGGCGGCACCGGCACTTCGATTTCGGCCAGATCCCGAAGGGTGAGCTTGAGTAACTGAGTGCCGGTCCGGCGCTGCTCGAACGCTTTCACCCCGGCGGGCGACTGGAGAAATACCGACAGCAGTTCCGGGAGTAGTATCTCCGGCTTCGGCCGGATGAGCATGAGGTTCGATGAGGCGACCGCGCCCTGCCAGCGGGCCGGGGCCAGAACCGACCGGAGCTGCGTCCCTCTCGCCGTCACAATCACATCGTCGGGAAGAATCCGGGCACGCCCGAATCTGGCCGGATCGGAGATGGCGGCCGTTTCCAGGAAGTGAGTCAGATCGGCGGCGTGTTCCAGGTCGCGGATATTGATAATCGGGATCGCAGGTCCTGTGTCGCCCTCGAACCGGTAGAGCGGGTGACCGGCGATGATCTCGGCAACCTCGCCCAAAGACCGCCAAACGGCCATTTTAGCCGTTTTTTGGAGGTGAAAATGGGTGGGTTGTGACGCTTCCATAGCCACAAGTATATGCATGGGTACGGAAGAGTCAAGATAAAAGTATTGCTATACCTCAAATTATAAATGTCGTATCTAAATTGTATACCATATTGATTAGACAACGGCCGTTGTGGTTTCGCTAAAATGGCAGTTTTCTCAGGGGCCGGTCTGAACCGGGGCCGACGCCGAACACCTCCTTGTTGAAGCGACGGTTGTTCTCTTCCAGTTCGTTCTTCCATGCAGCCGCTTCGGGAACTTCAAGTCCGCGGATTTTTGCGGCTCCATAGAGTGCCAGGATGAGGTCTCCGGTAACGGCTTCGTCAAGGTCATCCAGTTCCTCGCAACCGATAGCCACCGCCCTGTCCGAACCGAGATAGGCGAGCGAGTCGAGCAGAATGGTTCTCAGGCTGGGGTCATCCTCCAGTTCCAGCAGTTCAAGGACCGCTGCCGCCGAGGCGGGCGATTTGAAACCGGCGAAAGTGTATGCGGACATCATACGGGAGAGTTCATCCGGAAGTTTATGCCAGAGGGACCGGATGAGGCCGGGAGTTCCGGGATACCCAATCCGGTACAGGCTCTCCTGCGCGGCATCCGGAAGGAAATCATCATCTGACGCCAGCTGCGCGACGATGAGCGGCACCGCCAGCTCGCTCCTGACTGTTCCGCAGAGTTTCACAATGAAGTATTCGGCCCATCTCCCCTGGTAATCCGGCTCCCGGAGCATCTCGACCAGTTTCCCGGACGGCGGCCAGTCCTGGGCGGCAATCGCTTCAATCAGATCGTCGGTTCTGGCAAATTCGGGGGGCGGGACGGGTTTCCCTTCGTATTTCAGCGAGACCGACAGAAGCTCGTCGAAAAGTTCCGGCGGCCTGCGGGATCTGTATTCCCGCCGCCGTGCGATCCTTTCATGAGTCATTGGATGCAGGGCAGGGACGGCTTTCATGCGGCTCTCGAAGACCGGCACGAGATCGAGCGGCATCAGTGCGAGCGCCCGGTTCAGGCATTCGGCGGTTTCCTGCCGGCGGACCTTTTCCAGCCGCGAGAGGATCATGGAAACCGACCGTTCCGTCTGAGGGAACACATCCAGTTTGGCCAAGCTGAAGAAACTGTTGAGTTCGCCGTATCTTTCGACTGCCTCCATGATGAGAACAGGCAGGTCGGTGTCTTGGATCAATGCACTGCCGAAATAAATCGAGGCCCATTCCCGCACGAACTTGTCGGGGTTGAGCAGGTGGCGTTTGAGGTCCGCCGGATGGAGAAAACCGCCGGTCATCCGAATTCTATATAACTCCGGACACGCCAGAGCCAGCCATCACACAGAATCATGCAGCCAACTTGCAGCCAGAGCCCCGGATACTGGCGGAACGATGCTATGGGTATTTTCTTGATCTGCTAGAAAAGGAATGCTCACACATGCTCGTTCGAGGCCGAACCCACGCCACGAGCTTGCTCATCAGCATCGCCATCGTCATCATCATCGCGTGGAGGAAACAATCACTCTCTCCGGTTTTTCTCCCGCAACATTGCCAGCAGAGCGGACCCTTTTCCTGTCAGGCGGTATTGCTGCCGCGAGCTGTTGGGTTTATCGGGAATGGTACGTTCGAGCCAGCCTTCGTTCAGCAGGTGGTCCAGGTAGTTCCGCTGGAACGACTCCCGGTGCCTGATGCCGCTGATTTCCTGTATCTGTTTGCTCGAAAGCGACTTCACTGCACAGGCTTCGAGAACCCTTTCCACCCATGGATCAACTTGTCCGGTGACTTGTCCGGTCCTGCGCCGAATGATCGTCACGAACCCGTCCCGGATGGTGAATTCCGGTTCGGGGAATCCGGCCTCCCGGCAACGCCGAATCATGTCTCCGGTGCCGGTGCCCATCCGTTCAATATACTTGGCGAGGTAAAGCGGTTCTTTTTGCGCGGAGACCAGCGATCTGGCCCTGCCTGTTTCGATGTGCCCAACTTGTGCCCAGACCAGCTGAAAGTACCGGTTTTCATCGGCATCCACTGGCAGAACGATCCCGCACTATCCGCCGCAATCATTCCTCTTCTTCCCCGTTATCGTCTTTGTTACCAGGCCAGGCGTCACCCTCAAAAACCGCTGGCTTCACGGCCGTGACGGTTCGATTCCGTCCGGGGGCACCATGGAAGTATTGCCCCCATTCCGGTAGGGGGGCGGGTTTCGGGCTCGTGTTGCGCCGGGTCAAAACGAACAGCTAGGTCTCTGGAGCCCTTGAAACATGGTCATATGAGTTTCCGGGCCGACAGGAACGCTTCTCTGTGACGGATATTCCGGTCTTTCTGAAAACCCCACGTGTCCGTAAGGCCGGCATTGCTGCCGGAATCATGGCAGCGGTTTATCTGCTGACCGGCTTTTTCGTGCTGCCGGGGATCATCAAGGGGCAGATCATCGGCACGCTCCGCGAACAGACCCGCCGCGAGGCCACTGTCCAGCAGGTGAAGTTCAACCCGCTGCTGCTGGCCCTGACCATCAACGGCTTCGACCTCAAGGATCCGGACGGGGAGACATTCGCTTCGTTCGGCCAGTTTTTCGTGGATTTCGAGCTGTCGTCCCTTTTTTACCGGGCGTATACGTTCCGGGAGATCAGGCTGGTTTCTCCCTATGGCCGCGCACATGTGCTCGCCGACGGGAAATACAATTTTTCTGATCTGCTCGATCAAGACGGTGCCGAAAAGCCGGCAGTGGAGAGTACGGGTGAGAAACAGAACCTGCCGGCGGTGCGGGTCCAGCTTCTTGATATCCAGGACGGCAAGTTCATTTTCCGCGACCAGTCGCATGGCCGCGACGCTACGGCCGAGTTCGGTCCCGTCCAGTTCACCGTCCGGGAGTTCAGCACCCGCCCCCGGGAAGGCAGCCTCTATTCGTTTTCAGCGGAAACCACACGGGGCGAGAAGATCGACTGGGAGGGTTCTTTCCATCTGGACCCGTTGGGTTCCGAGGGACGGTTTACGCTTGGTGGTATCCAGTTGCGCCCCTTGTGGGAATATATGCGGGACCAGACGGGATTTGAGGTCCGGTCAGGAAATCTTACGGTCAGCTCGAATTACGGATGGGACCGAAGCCGCGGTCTACGCCTGACGGGCGCTGGAATTGGCGTCACTGGTCTCATTATCAGTGAAAAGGGAACGGAAGCGCCGGTTATCGAGGTTCCGGACTTTCAGGTCCGAAACATGGACCTGATGCTTGATGCCCGGACCATCCGGATCCCGGTAATCGAATCCGGCAGCGCCAGAATCAGTGTTATCCGCGAACCGGGCGGCGGAATCAATCTCACCCGGATGTTCGCTCCGGTGGACGATGGGACCAAGCCGTCGGATGAGGCATCGCCCCCGCCGGCGGCGAAGGATGCGCCATCCGGAAAAACCTGGAAGGTTACACTCGATGCACTCCGTCTGGATGACTATGCCATTGCTTTTGAAGACCGGACGACACCGGTTCCCGCGACGATCGGGTTCAACTCCATTAAATTGCAAATGGATGGAGTCGGGTTTCCGCTGGAGAAAGAGTTCGGGCTTTCCCTGTCGCTGAAAACCGGAGAAACCGGGTCGTTTGAAACCCGTGGGAACGTGGGCCTGAAACCCCTGTCGGTCTCTCAGGAGATCAGTCTCGCCGGTTTTCCGCTGCCGCCACTCCAGCCGTATCTCGACCCGCATCTGAATCTCCAGTTGAAGGCGGGGCTGCTGAACGCTTCAGGGCAGGTGAAACTCGCGGCGCTCGCCGCCGAAAAGGGCGGCAAGACATCGGCGCAATATGCGGGGACGGTATCTGTGGCGGGACTGCGGGCCGTGGATACCCGGGCGCAGGAGGATCTCGTCCGATGGGACGCGCTTCGGTTCAACGGCATGGATGTCGCAACCGAACCCCTGTCGGTGAAGATTGACGAGATCGTATGGGAAAAGCTGTACAGCCGGGTGGTCATCCGGAAAGACCAGACAACCAATCTGACGGGAATCGTGAAGGAAGCTGATGCTTCTCCGGCCGCGCCAGCCAGCACGAAGGTGGGGCCGGCTCAGCCTCCGGTGAAGGCGTCCATCCGGACAGTAAGGTTCGTGGATGGCTCGGCGAATTTTTCGGACTACTCGCTGGAACCCGGCTTTACGGCCGGGATTTATGCGCTCAACGGGGCGATCAAGGGGCTGTCGTCCAGCAACACCGGCCGCGCGAATGTGGATATCCGGGGAAAGGTGGACCGCTACGCGCCAGTGCTGATTTCCGGGCAGATCAACCCCCTCAGCAGCAACGCCTACACCGATGTCACGCTCAGTTTCCAAGGTATCGAGGTTTCGTCGTTCACGCCTTACTCGTCCAAGTATGCCGGGTACCTGATCGACAAGGGGAAGATATATCTTGATCTCCGCTACCGCCTCAACCAGCGGAAGCTGGTGGGTGAAAACAAGGTGATGATCGACCAGTTCACCTTCGGCGAAAAGACCAACAGCCCCGATGCCACATCATTGCCGGTAAAGCTCGCGGTGGCGATCCTCAAGGACCGGGAGGGGAAAATCAACATTGACCTGCCGGTGCGGGGAGATCTCGACGATCCGGATTTCCGGTACGGCCGGGTGATCTGGGCCGCTCTCAAGACGCTATTGGAGAAAGTGGCCTCGGCTCCGTTCACTGCGCTCGCCAGCCTTATTGTTGGCGCCGGCGGAGACCAGCTTGGTCATGTGGATTTCCCGGCGGGCCGTCTTGATATTTCGCCGGAGGAGCAAGGCAAGTTCCCTTCCATTGCCAAACTGCTAGATGCGCGGCCGGTGCTCCGGATCGAGGTGAAGGGGAGGGCCAGCGTCCGTGACGATACCGGGCCGCTCAAGGAGCAGAAGCTGCTGGGCCGGCTCCGGGCTGACCGTGCGGACGAGATCAAGGGCCGGGGAGGTGTCGTGCCCGACCCCAATGCGATCATCCTGACGGAAACCGATGAGGCCCGGCTGCTCCGGAAAGCTTACCAGGAAACCTTCCGTGAAAGTCCGCGGCAGGTGTATGACCGGCTGAAGGCAGAACGCGCTTCTCCGGACTTTCCGAAGGAAAGCTCCGCGGACGGTTTGGCGCTGGTGACGGAAGCGATCCGCGCCAGGCTCATTGCGGCCCAAACTGTCGATATGCCCGCCCTTCGGGAACTGGCTCAGGTACGGGCCAGCAGGGTTCAGGCGGGGCTGATCGAGGGCGGCGGTATTGACCCGACCCGCGTTTTTGTCCGCGAGGTCGAGGTGTCAGATGCCCCGCCGGATGCTCAGGCAGACGCGGCCCCCGTACCCGCGGGACCTGTCACCGTGCCGACGGAACTGCTGCTAACCGCCGACTAGAAAACCCTGCCGCGTACGCTCTCACATCCCCGCAGCTTCGATCTTGACCCGGGTATCCGGCTGCACCATCCCGCCAGCGGGTATCTGGCCGAACTCCAGGCGTTCGGCCGGGACGTAGGCACTCCGGAATGGTGGAACCGGTTCGCGCCCTGCCAGCATCGCCTCAACGCTCTGCCGGTTGCGGATAAAGGGGACGAGCGGCTGTTCCACCTTCGGGACAAGCGGGAAAGCCTCCTGTACGATCGCATCCCACTCGGCTCCGTAACGGATCACGTCATCATGGTGAACCGCGCCCCGGCAGCGGGCAGCGCCGCACTGGCAGGCCATCGAATCGACGATGTTGAGCACGCCGTATTCGCAGGTGATCTGCTCGCCGGCCTCGATATCGCGCACGGCAAAGTCGAGATCGTGGCCGAGGCCCCGTGTATTCGGCTCACAGTGGTGATTCAGGTACCGGGCGTGATCCCAGCAGAGGATCGTGTTGGCATCGGGGTCTGCATAGGCATAGCGGTCCAGGATGGCCAGTGTTGAGGGCCGGAGGAAGTGCGTTTCACCGGGCCGGTAAATGCGGTCCAGTTCGCACAGGGCCCAGGTGATGGTTCCGCGCGGAAGCCGGCGGGTGGCGAACACGCCGTAACCGATCTGGTCGTTGATGAAGCGAAGCTCCGTATGTGGGTGCATCATGTGGTTCTTTGAACCTGGCTGGTAGTGCAGGACGCTCCAGGCGTCCTGGCTGGGCCGTCCTGCTCAAGACGGGGCGGCTAATGGTGGAATGGATTTTCGGCAACGCTGTGGACGCAGGAAAGCAGTTCTACATGCCGGTCTCTCCACCTGCCCGGAAGCATAGGGGCCGCTGGGAACTTCCGGGCGCCGCGCGGAAACACATAAGGCGCGCAATAGGGCCGGGATTCACGATGAAATGGGGAAGCTGCTCGAACGGCGGGGCCGGTTCGGGGGAGGACGGGAGAAACGCTGGGAAGTCACCGCACCTTGGTACGGCCACTTGCTGGCTCCCTGCCCTGCATGCACGGTCCGGGCGGCAGACCATCTGCCAGCCGGGCGGCCCGCAGGCGGTATTCGCCCCGAGTTTCGCGCCGTTCCGGCTGAAGCAGCCCAAGCATGGACGATCCGCCAGAAACGGCAAGTGGGAGGGGCGGTTTACCCTTTGGTTCCGGGCGGGTATAAGAAGTCAGCAAGCTGTTTGATCGGGGGAGGATGCCGGACGTGAGCGAAGAGCGCACTTTCGTGAAGCGCCGTCACATGTTTATCGAGCCGTACGAGCAGGTCGTGTTCATGATCCGTGCCTGGCTGTACTGCATCGTCTTTTTCGTGGGGGCGCTATTGCCCATCTACAAGCCCGGCCCGGGCTGGCATCTGTCGGAAGCCCAGCGGGCGACGAACCAGTTTTTCTTCTATCACGCCGACAAGTGGCCGTGGCTTCTTCTGCCGTTCGCTCTCGTGGGGCTGATGTCGGTGATCGGCAGCCACCGGATTTTCGGTCCGGTGACCGGTCTCAAGAACACGCTGAAGCGCGTAACGGAAAAGGATCTCACCGCCCGGTTCAGCGGCCGGCCGGGGGACCATTTTGGCGAACTGTCGCTGCTTGTGAATGACGTGATTGACCGGGAGCGGGAAAACCTGAAGGCGATCCGCGATCTGGCTGCCAAGGCCGAAAGCGATCTGGCCGCTGGCCGCTCTGCCGAGGCGCACGCAGGGATTCGCAAGCTGATTGACGAAATCGGCCGGTACCACCTAGACTTGCCAAAGAATGGCTGAAATACCTGCCGTCATCCGTTCCTTCCGCTGGTGGCCCGTCCGGGCCTGAGTTTCAACGCGTCTGTTTTCCGATATCGTAATTCCAGGCCCGGTTTTCCGGCTTGGCTTCTGTATACTGTGAACAGCCGCCACGGTGCGGCACCAGGTTGACATGAACCATATAGAACCCCCTATCGGCCCTTTTGAGGAACTGGTCCGCTCGGGCCAGTACCGGCGGATACCGCTTTACCGCCAACTGCTGGCGGACCTCGATACCCCGCTGTCGGTCTATCGTAAGCTGGCCTCCCGGCGGCCGTCGTTCCTGCTGGAGAGCGCCGAAGGCGGCGAGCGATGGGGCCGCTATTCGATCATTGGCACCGGGGCGCGGGAGATTGTCCGCTGCAAGGACCGGCGGGTGGAAATCGTCAGGGACGGGCAGTCCGAGGAGATCCGGGTCGAGGGTAATCCGCTTCATGTCATCCGGGCGATGCTGAAGGAAAACCCGATGGCCCTCGTGCCTGGGCTGCCCAAATTTTTCGGCGGCGCGGTCGGATACGCTGGATACGATTCGGTCCGGTATTTTGAACAGCTTCCGGACAACCTGCCGGACGAACTGGGCGGCTACGACTTCGAGTTCATATTCACCAATCGTGTCGTGGTGTTCGACAACCTCGCCCGCACGATGACGCTCATTGCCGTGGCCGATCTCGACCTTCATCCGACGCCGGAGCGGGCGCGTGCCCATGCCGCCGGCGAGCTGATGGAGATGGTTTCGCGCATCCAGGGGCCGCTGCCGGAACTTCCGGAGGCTCCGGGCGGGGAGGTGGCGGTCAGGTCAAACACACCTCAGCCGCAATATGAGCAGGCCGTCCGCCGCTCAAAGGAGTACATCGCTGCCGGAGACATCTTCCAGGTGGTGCTGTCGCAACGGTTCACGTCGGATATCGAGGTGGATCCCTTCCAGCTCTACCGTGCGCTCCGGTCCATCAATCCCTCTCCCTATCTGTTTTTGATGGAGTTTGACGGTTACGCACTCGTGGGGTCTTCGCCGGAAGTACTGGTCCGACTTGACGGCGATGAGGTGACGGTCCGGCCCATCGCGGGCACGCTGCCGCGGGGCCAGACGCCGGAAGAAGATGCCGCCAACGCCGAGAAACTGCTGGCCGACCCCAAGGAGCGGGCCGAGCACATCATGCTGGTGGATCTGGGCCGCAACGATGCGGGCCGGGTCTCGGCGCCGGGCACCGTGAAGGTCACCGACCTGATGGTGATCGAGCGGTACAGCCACGTCATGCATATCGTGTCCAACGTGACGGGCCGGCTCGATCCGTCGAAGGACGCCTTCGATGTGCTGGAGGCCGCATTCCCGGCGGGGACGCTGTCGGGTGCGCCGAAGATCCGGGCCATGGAGATCATCGATGAACTGGAGCTGTCCCGGCGCGGCTGGTATGGCGGTGCGGTGGGCTACTTCTCTCCGACGGGGGAGATGGACTTCTGCATCGCCATCCGGACGTTTTTTCTCCAGGATGGCCGTGTCTACTGGCAGGCGGGCGCCGGCATCGTGGCCGACTCGGTGCCTGAGAAGGAACACAACGAATGTGTCGCCAAGGCCGCGGCGCTCCGGCGCGCCCTCGAAATGGCGGCAAAGGGGTTTGAGCCATGATCCTGCTGATCGATAACTACGATTCGTTCACGTATAACCTTTACCAGTATCTGGCGGAACTGGGCGCCGAGGTGAAGGTGGTTCGTAACGACCGGATTACCGTGGAGGAGATCGAGAAACTCGCTCCCAAAGGGATCGTCGTGAGCCCCGGTCCCTGCACCCCGGACGAAGCAGGCATCAGCCTGGACGTGTTCGGTAAACTGCCGGGGAAACTCCCCATCCTCGGCGTATGTCTCGGCCACCAGTCGATGGGGCAGGCGTTCGGGGGGAAGGTAATCCGGGCGAAGCTGCCCATGCACGGCAAGACCAGCCAGATCCACCACGACGGGAAGGGCGTCTTTGCCGGACTTGCCAATCCGTTTGAGGCGACACGTTACCATTCGCTCGTCGTGGAGAAGGCGTCACTTCCGCTGGTTCTGGAGGTCTCGGCCTGGACTGACGATGGCGAAATCATGGGGCTCCGGCACAAGTCGCTGCCGGTCGAGGGTGTGCAGTTTCATCCGGAGTCGATACTCACCGTGGAAGGGAAGAAGCTGATCGCCAATTTCCTGCGAACCTGCGGTATCGACACCCGGCGGGCGGCCTGAAGGGAGTTGGCAATGATTACGATCCTTTCCGGCACGAACCGGCCCGGCTCCAACACGCTGAAGGTGGCCAGTATCGGCATGGCCTTTTACCGGGATAGCAAGGTGGACGCGCAGCTTCTGGATCTTGCAAAACTTCCCGCCGGGATATTTTCTCCTGAGCATTACGGCAAGCCGCCGGCGGAGTTCCAGCCGTTCCAGAAGATGATCCTGGAAACGGATGGGATCCTCGTCGTGACACCCGAATACAACGGCGGGTTTCCGGGCGCACTCAAGTATTTCATAGATCTTCTCAAGTTCCCCGACAGTCTCGTGGGGAAGCCGGCCGCCTTTATTGGTGTGGCTGCCGGGCGGTTTGGCGCGCTCAGGCCCATCGAGCAGCTCGAAATGATCTTTCAGTACCGGGAAGCGCATATCTACGGAAAGCGGGTGCTGCTCCCGGCCGTGGAGTCGAAACTGAGCGCAGACGGAACGGCGATCGCCGACGAATCGATCCGCGAGCGGTTCGAGCAGATGCTCCTGGGTTTCGGCGAGTTCTGCCGCAGGCTGAAATGACCGGAAGGACCGGGCATCGTTCCCGGCGTCAGGGGATTTCCTTGATCCGGGCGAGCTGCTCGGCGAGGTCGTTCGCCAGTTCGTTCCAGTAGCGAGGCGTGTTGAACTGGACGAACGTGCGCGGAAACACCGGATCCTGCCATCTCCGGGCGATCCAGGCGGCGAAGTGGATCATCCGGAGGGCCCGGAGCGGCTCGATAAGGTGAAGTGTCCTGCGGTCGAAACGGTTCATTTCGTCATAGCCCTCAAGCATCTCTTCCAGATCGTCCCGGACTTCCTCGCCGCTGCCGGGAAGCAGCAGCCACAAATCCTGCACGGGCGGCGCGGTCACCATGTCGTCGAAATCCACGAGGAACATCTGTTCGCCGTTCACCAGCAGGTTCCCCCGGTGACAGTCCCCGTGGGTACGGATCATGGAAACGCCGTCGAAAAGTCCGTCGGCGATGCTGCAGATTTCCCGGATGACCCGTTCGAAGAAATCTCTCTGCTCGGCCGGGAACCAGCCGCCCGACAGCAGGAATTCCAGATTGGCCAGCCCGTAGGTTTCCGGTGTCAGCCGTATCCGGTGGCGGGCCGGCCGGGCGGCGCCGGCCATGTGCAGCCGGCCAAGGAGCCTCCCCACTCGCCGGAGCATGGGCCGGTCCAGCTCGTCGGGAATGCGGCCGCCGATCTTGGGAAAGACCGTGTACCAGATTCCGCCGCTGGGCACTTCGCGCAGGGTGGAGCCGTCCGGGAACGGAACCGGACTGACAGCGGGGACTTCAGACCCCGCCAGATCGGCGATGAACTGGTGTTCTTCCCGTATCTGGTCCGGTGTCCAGCGGCCCGGCCGGTAGAACTTCACCACCCGGCGCCTGGGCTGGGCGAGCGTGGACGGAGGGCCGTTCCGGACCGGTTCGATTTCGACTTCATAGACACGGTTTTCGTAGCTGTTCAGCGCGTAGCAGAGTCCGGTGCATTCATAGCCCGCGTCTTCGACGGCCTTCAGGACTTCATCGGGGCCGAGGTCGAAGAAGTAGCGGGTGACATCATCGCCCCAGGCCGACTTGCCGGCGGATTTCTGCTTGCGCGCCACAGGAGGGGTATAGCACGGGCGGTGGGCGTCAGGGCTCTCCGCGCCGCAGAATTTCCGCCACCTGGGCCTTGAGCCGGGATCGGGTTTCCTGGGTGAAGGGCCGTGGATCGACCAGTGGGCCGAACTCGACCTCAATCGTTCCCGGCCGGATGATGCCGCTCGTCCGGGGAAGGGCGCGGTGTGCGCCCCGGATGATAATGGGCACGATTGGCGCTCCCGATTCGATGGCGAGGATAAAAGCGCCGCGTTTCATCGGGAGCAGCCTGCCGTCCCAGCTCCGGGTGCCTTCGGGGGAGATCAGGATGGAAACCCCCTTCTCGCGCACATCGGTAGCGGCGCGGGAGATGGACTCCCGCCACTGTTCCTCGTTGTACCGGTCCACGAGGTAGTGCCCCTGTTTGCGAAGCCAGGGACCGTAGACGGGGACTTTCGCCAGCTCGACGTTGTAGAGACTCCTTACCGGCCGGTCCACGACAGCTCCCAGGATCAGGTGGTCCAGGTGGCTGGTCTGGTTCCACATGAACAGGATGCCGGTTTCCGTAGGCGGCAGCCGGGAGGTGCCGCTCACTTTCAGGTCAATATCGAGGGCTTCGAGCGCCCCGCGGCAGAAGGCGCGGGAGCGTTCGAGTCCCGGCGCGCTGCTGCCGCTGTCATTGCGGCGGCGGGACCGGGCCACAAAAGCCGCGAGCCGTCCCCACGCGAACGTGGACATGGCCCGTTCGGGAAACGCATAGGCCGGCCGCTTCCAGCCATCGGGCGGGATTACGCCGGCCATGCGGGCTTCGGCCTCGGTCATGCTTGCATCGGGGCGCGGGCGGAGCCGCCGCCAGAACAGCAGCCGGTCGAGGGGATCCTTATCCTTCGGTTTCTGGTGAGCCATTTCCCTTACAGCTCGAGCGACCGGCCGGGATTCCACCAGTAGGAGTGAACTTCCACGAACGGTGCCCGGCCTTCCTTTGAAACACCCCGGTCGAGCAGCAGTATCTTCCCCACGCTGGGAACATCCACCAGCCGGTAGCTGGAGCCGGGATAGATGCGGCGTACCAGTTCAGCCCACAGGCAGGAGAGCTGGAGCAAGGCGCCCTTGGTCATCCGGTCCACGAACCGCTGACGGGCGAGTTGCATCCTCAGGGCATCGTGAATCGCCTGGACCGGCCCGCCAAGATCAAGGCCAAGGGCCTGTGCTGCCCGCTCTGCCTCGATCCGCACGGCGCCCAGAAGTGTCTGTGCATCGGCTCCGGCCAGATGCTGCACGAACAGGTCGGGGCTTCCATAGTCGGGGGTTTCGCCCGGCCATTCGCCCGGCGGCTCGGAAACCAGTGCCGGGAGGGATGCCAGCCTGAATCCCGCACGCTGGCCAAACTTCGCCCGGACCGCATCGAATACCCGCACCCGGAGGCCCTTCACCCATCCGGCATCCATCACCACGGGGCCGGCACGGGGGTCCAGATCCCATCGGCCACCGAGATTGCGGATCAGTACCAGCCCCAGGTAGGAGCTGTAGCCCGCCACGAACGGCTCGGTATCGGGCGAATCGTGAAAATGGGTTTCGATCTCGTTGTCGATCAGGTCGAGCGATTCGATGCTGTAGTCCAGCCGGTGCTCGAACAGCCGCGCTCCCCGAACGCAACCGGCGGCGTACTGCTCCATCCGGTCGGGAAGGGACGTCTCGTAGCGGCGCCGGACCACCCGGCGCAGTGCCCGCGAAAAGGCCGCCAGCAGCAGCACTCCCATGCCGAGGGCGACCAGTGACATGCCGATAATAAAGAGCCAGCGGAGCATCGCGGCCTCAAGAATACGCCCGGACGCCGGGACGGGCAACGGAACCGGGAGTTATTCGCCCTCGCGGAAGATTTCACTGACGAACCGGCCGGGATCGAAGGGCGTCAGGTCGGCGAGCCGCTCGCCGACACCGATATAGCGGACCGGGAGCCTGAACTCGTTGACGATCGAGATGAGCGCTCCGCCCTTGGAGGTTCCATCGAGTTTGGTGACGATCAGGCCGGTGAGGGCAAGCGCCTGGTGGAACTCCCGGACCTGGCTGATGGCGTTCTGTCCAGTGGTGCCGTCCACGACCAGCCAGACCTCGTGAGGGGCGCCTTCCATCGCCTTGCCGATCACCCGCTTCACCTTCTTGAGCTCTTCCATCAGGTTCGTGGCCGTGTGCAGCCGCCCGGCAGTGTCAACGATAAGCACATCCATGCCCCGCTTTTTTGCCTGCTCGACCGATTCGTAGGCGACGCCGGACGGATCGGCATTCTCCCTGCCACGGACGATTTCCGCGCCGGTGCGCTGGCACCAGACATCCAGCTGATCCACGGCCGCCGCCCGGAAGGTGTCGGCCGCGCCGAGCATCAGGCTGAGACCGGCCTTGCGGTAGTGGTGCGCTATCTTGCCGATAGTCGTGGTTTTCCCGACACCGTTGACGCCGGCGATCATCACCACGCGTGGCTTCAGGCCGGTTTGCACCGGATCGGCATGTTCCACCGTTTCCAGGATTTTCAGGATGGCGACGCGAAGTTCCTGCCGGACAGCATCGGGGTCCTTGGGTTTCTTCGCCCGGACCTGGGAGATCAGGGCCTCGGTCGTCTTGACGCCGATGTCCGCGGTAATGAGCAGTTCCTCGAGGTCGTCCCAGGTGGATGGCCCGATGGCCGGCTGTCCGGCGAGTATGGACCGGAGCCGTGCGAAAATACCGCGCGTGCGCTTGAGCCCGCCGTCGTAATCCGGTGTTGCGGGTTCTTCCCGCTCGGGCGCGGAAGGCTCGGGTTCCGTAGCTGGAGATGGCGGCAGGGCCGGAGGAGCGGCGGGTGCGGGCACAGCCGGAACTGTTTCCGCATCTGGCTGTTCAGGCGGCGGAATCTCCTGTCCGGGCGAGGAAACTTCCGGCGGCGGAAGACGTTTCCAGATGAAGGCGGCCGCCAGAAAGCCGAGAGCGAGTGCGAGCGGGACGATCCAGTAAAGGTTCTGGTGAATGAATTCCATCGGCCGCGAGTATAGGCCCCGTTTCGGGCTCGTCCAGAGAAAAACTGCAACGGGGACCGAATATGGCTACGGCTTGCGGAGAAGCCGCACCAGATAGGGTGACAGAGCTCCGGCAAGCAGGATGAGCCCCAGAAGCATGACGGTCCCGCCGGTCATCCCGTTGGTTCCCTTCATCCGTTCCACGCCATAGAGGGCGGCGCCCGCAACGGTCAGAAAAACGGCAAAAACCAGCGCCAGCCGGTTCCGCCGTTGTTCATGGCGGGTGAGCGGAACGGTCGAATCGATCTTGTCCGAGAGAGAACGAAGGACTAGGAGTTGTTCGGCTGGAGGCAGCAGTTTGAGCACCGTGCACAGTTCCGCCGATAACCGTTCCGCCTTTTCGAGCGGATCGTCCCCGGACGTCCGGGCAGGGGGGGGCGTATCGGCGGACATGAACAGGGCTCCGGAGAGACGGATTCCGGCGGGGCCGGGCGGAGCGATCATGCGGCATGTGGGGCGGGTGTTCAAGCTGACGGTGGTGGTGCTGGCCCTTGCCGGCCAGGCGGCAGCCCAGCAGTCCGCCAGCCCTTCGTCGCTGGAACGGGTAGCCATGCCGGACGGCGGCCGGTTCGGCTTCCTCGAACAGGAAGAAACCCGCGAATTGTACCGGCAGGCATTTATCCGGCTCTCGCCGGGTCCGAACCACAATCCGGCGGGTGCTGTCGAACTGGCCAAAAAGGCGCTGGCGCTGGAGCCGGACAATCCCAAGGGGCACCTGCTCTATGCCGAAGTGAAGGTGCGGGCAGGTTCAGTGGAGGAGGGGATTTCCTTCCTCAAGGATCTGATCACGAAAAATCCGGCCGAGAATTCGTACAGAACCGCCCTCGCTCAGGTCTATTTCAGCCAGCGGCGGGACGATGAGGCATACCGGTTCCTTGAGGAGGAGATCGCGGCGCAGCCAGACGACGTTGTGCTTCGTGCATTCCGGGGGGAGTCGCGCCTTTTCGTGACCGGCGACTTTGCGCTGGCCGAAGCCGATTTTCATGTGCTGGTCGAAAAATCGCCGGAAGACCCCCGCCTGTGGACCTCACTCGGTTTCGCCCGGTTCCAGCAGGGGAAGCTGATGTCGGCCAGGGAGGCATTCCGGAAGGCACTCGTTCTTGATCCGGAGTTCGTGGAGGCCCGCAACAACCTTGCCTGGGTCGATCACAAGGAAAAGAAGTTCGAAGAGGCCCTTCGGGCGTTCGATGCGGTGCTGGCCGGCCATCCGGACTACCGGCCGGCGCATCTGGGCCGCGCCTATACCTTGAGAGACATGGGCGATCTGCGGGGTTCCATCCAGTCCTACAAGAAACTGATCGAAATCGATCCCAATTTCGTACTCGTGCTCGACATGCTCGTTCTGTATGTCAGACTGTACCAGTGGTTCCTGTACGCCCTGATCGCGGCCGGGCTCGTCTGGTTCGGCCGCCTCTATCTCCGCACGATCCGGCGCGACCGGCGCAAGGCCGGGCGCGCACTCGAACGCCGCTAGTAGCGGCGTTCCTGACGGCAGCAGTCCTTGCCGCACTGGCGCCGCCCGCCGGCGGGTCGGTGATCGTTCTCGACCGTACTGACTACAACGGCGCACTTCGTGGACTCGTGGACGAACGGGGATGGATCAACTTCCGGGAACTTCTCGCCCGCAGGGACCAGATCGACCGGTTTCTCTCCAAGGCTGCCCGCGTGAATGCCGAGATGCTTCGCAACCGTTCGGTGGAGGACCGCAAGGCCTACTGGTTCTGTGTGTACCATGGGCTTCTGGTCGCCTCGATTCTCGACCACTATCCACCGGAGCGTGTGCGGCCGGTGGGCGCCGCTCCCGACCCCGGGGACCATGCCGATTCGGTACGCCGCGTGCCGGGTTTCTGGACGGCACGGGCCATTCGTGCCGGTGGCGAACGCCATACGCTCAGGTCGATTGAGAACGATGTGCTCTGGAAAGAGTTCCCCGATCCCAGATGGCCTTTCGTGCTCGCTCGCGGCGGAAGGTCGGGCGCCCCGATTCCGGCCGAACTGCCGGGCGGTGTGCGGTTCGACAGTTATCTCGACCGGCGGGTTCAGTCGTTCTTCCGCCAGCGGGAGAACTACTACCGGTCAGGGCCTGACAAGACGCTGTTTCTCTCGCCGGTGCTGCTATGGGACCGGGAACGGATCATGACTCAAGAGGGCGGACCGCTTCCGGTCCACCAGAGCCGTCCGGTTTCCCGCTGGGAAGAAGAGGAAGACGCCGGCGACATTCAGATACTGCTCAGGTTCATCATGCCGTTTCTGGACCGGCAGGAACGGATGGCGATCGATCCCGAAAACTACAAGATCCGGTACAGCTATTTTGACTGGCGCCTGCCGGATACGTCTCCGCCGGCTGCACCGGCCCCCGGCAGCGAGGCTGGAGACGAAGACAGGCAGCCGCTGCCGCTGACGGATGCCCCGGATGTAAAGGGAGAGACCGTCGGTGAAGAGATGCCTGAGCAGCCGGATTCGGATGACGCTCCGCCGGTCAGGTTCATTCCCCGGCCATAGCTGGCGGGGTCATTCCGCCGGGCTAGCCAACAGTTTCGCCAGTTCGCCCTTCTGGTCCAGTTCGGCCAGTTCCATGTACCCGCCAATCAGCCGGTCTCCAAGGTAGATCACCGGCACGGTACGCATGCCGCTCCGGCTGGAGATTTCCGTCCGGACTTCCGGGTCGGCTGCCGATATCTCGCGGAACCGGTATCCACGCTGTGTCAGCAGACGCTTGGCACTGACGCAGAACGGGCAGATGGGGGTGGTGTAGATGGTAAAGTGTGCAGCGGAACCGGTGTCGCTCATGGTTTTACCGGACGTCGCCCCACGCCGGGGGTGCGGCGTCCACCCGGAATATGGGGCTTTTTCACGGTTTTCGCAAGCGGCGTTATTCCGGGCATTTGGCCCTGATAAAGACCGAATAAACGCTGTTTTGACCGGCCAATCCGGACCATGGTATTAGATTAAAGATAATGTTTCGCACCCTTGCCAGAAGCGCCGTTGTGGCGCTTGCCCTGAGCGTCCTGTGCCCGGCTGCGGGGCATGCCTCCCGCCTTCCGGAAGGATTCCAGATGGCCCAGTGGGGCATGACGATCGAGGACCTTCGCGAGCGGATACGCAACCTCGCCGAGGACGTGGACCGGTTTCAGCCGCACATCACCGTTTACACGAGCTACTCGTTTCCGAATAACGGGTTCAGTGAATACCGGCTGTTTCAGGGAAAGCTTTTCTACATCCGGGTGAAACTGACCAGCAAGGATGTCAACCAGCAGATGTATTCGTCCTTTACCGCCCGCTACGGACAGCCAATCAGCCAGGACGAAAAGGATGGCGCGAAACGCTATCTGTGGGAGGATGCCAAAACGTCCATGGCACTCTATCTCTATCCGTATCATGCGGAAATACGGGTGAAGAGCGTGGAGATAGCAACCGAGCTGGCCCGCATGCAGCGCAAGAACGAGGATTACGACCGCTATCTGGACGAGATGATGTCACGGAACTTCAGTGACGAATCGCTCACCGTCGAGGAAAAACAGCGGCTTCTGGAACTGAAGAAGGGGCTGTCGACCGGCGGCCGTTAAAGGGCCGCAGGGGCGCGGAGGGACGCTCATGCTCTATACCATTCGCGTGCGTCAGCCGGGCGCCGAGATCCGCTGGCGCGAGATCGTCGAGGATATACGCAACTATCCGCGTGCCAGGCCGAGCGGCGATGAGTTTAAAGTGGAACTGCATACCGGCGCGGTCATTGATCTTTCCCATGCGAAGGAGCTTCGCGGGGAAACGGCGGTCGAGCTCCACATCCGCTTCAGTTTTGATGATGATAACGACGACAGTGCCGATTCGGTTTTTGACGTGGCCCGCCTGATCGGGAAAAAACACAGCGTCCAGTTCTGGCACGATGCCTTCGGACTCGATTACGCCACGGCCACCGAGCGCGAACTGGCCGAGGCATTCGATGGCGAGGCACCCGAAGAAGGCGGCGGGTGAACTGCTGCACGTCCGGAACCCGCGCCCAAGCGGAGGGTTGTGCAGTGGACCTCAGGGCCATTTTTGTGCAAGATAGTCACTCCTGACCGTTGGAGACTCCGGCGTTTTGACTGTTGGTGAGTGGGGGCGCGCCGGGTCCGGAAGTTGTGTACGTCATGGCCCGCAAAGCAAAGCCCTCCAAGGCGAGTTCCCAGCTCGATCTGATGGCAGTGGCGGAATCACCGGCGAAACCGGTGCCCACGAAACCCGCAAAAGCACTGGCTGAAAAGCCTTCCACCGCGCCTGAGCCGAAGCGTCCGCAGCGTCGCGCCTCGGCCGAGGACATGGCGAAGAAGCAGCGGGAGATATCGGTCTCCGAGTTCTTCACGAAGAACCGCCATCTGCTCGGTTTCGACAATCCCCAGAAGGCGATGCTCACGGCGATCAAGGAGGCGGTCGACAACGCGCTCGACGCCTGCGAGGAAGCCGGGATCCTGCCGGAAATCGAGGTCGCCATCAGGGAAATTTCCGAAGGCCGGTACCGGATTGCCATTGACGACAACGGCCCCGGCATACCCAAGCCACAGATCCCCAAGGTGTTCGGAAAGCTGCTGTACGGTTCCAAGTTCCACCGGCTGAAGCAGAGCCGGGGCCAGCAGGGAATCGGGATATCGGCAGCAGGCATGTACGCGCAACTGACGACCGGCAAGCCGGTTCACGTGGTGTCGCGCACCGGGAAAGGCCGTCCGGCGGTGGCGCTGGACATCACGCTGAATACGCGCCTCAACCAGCCGGAAATGTCGAACGAGACGGTGGACGAGAAGTATGAAAAGCCCCACGGAACACGCGTGGAGCTGGAACTCTCCGGCCTTTACAAGAAGGGCAAGCGGTCGGTGGACGAGTACCTGATGCTCACCGCGGTTTCGAACCCCCATGCCCGGATCATCTTCCGTCCGCCCGCGGGCGAGGCGGTGATCTACGAGCGTGCATCCGAGGAACTCCCGGTCGAGGCGCTGGAGATCAAGCCCCATCCGCACGGGGTCGAACTCGGCATGCTCATCAAGATGCTCCAGGACACATCCGGGCATACAGTGAAGTCGGCGCTCAAGGGCGATTTCTCCCGGGTGTCGGACATGATCGCCGAGGAAATCTGCCAGATGGCGAAGGTAAAGCCCTCGGCGAAACCCCGTAACCTGACCGCCCACGACATCGAGGCGCTTTACAAGGCGATGCAGACCGTGAAGATCATGGCGCCGCCGTCGAACTGCCTTTCCCCCATCGGCGAGGCCCGCCTGGAAGCCAGCCTCAAGGCGAGGTTCAAGGCGGCGTTCGTCACTTCGACGACGCGCAAGCCCGTCGTCTACCGGGGAAATCCCTTCCAGATCGAGGTGGGGCTCGCCTATGGCGGCGACCTGCCGGCCGATGAACTCTGCGACGTGTTCCGGTTCGCCAACCGGGTGCCGCTCCAGTACCAGCAGGGTGCCTGCGCCATTCATCGTTCCGTGCTGACGACCGACTGGAAATCGTACGGCCTGCAGCAATCGCGTGGCGCCCTGCCCACCGGCCCATTCGTTGTGATGGTCCACATGGCCAGCGTGTGGGTACCGTTCACCAGCGAATCGAAGGAAGCGATCGCCCACTACGACGAGATCATCAAGGAGATCAAGCTCGCCATCCAGGAATGCGGACGCCGCCTCAAGCTCTACGTGAGCGGCCAGCGCCGCACGGCCGACGAGTTCGCCAAGCGCAGCTACATGCAGAAATACATCCCGCTGGTGGGCGAGGCACTGCGGCTCCTGCTCGAATTGAACCAGAAGCAGGAACAGGAAGTGACCGACCGGCTCCGGAAAGTGCTGGAACGGACCCGTGCCACTGCGCTCCCGATCCGTCGCAAGGGCACTGTCTCCGATGAGGAACTGGCCATCCTTCGCGCCGCCGACAGGGAAGCTGCCGCAGCACAGGCGGCGGAATAGCCGCAGGAAAACCGTTTCAGCCGGCCAGCAGGCCGACCCGGCGTCCGATTGTCGCCACCTGGCTGAACGATCTGATCTCGCGGGCGATTCCCCACAGTACTCCCGGCCGGGCGTAGAAACTCACATATGCCTTTCGCTGCAGTCTTTTCAGGCGGTCGTGTCCCAGTTCGTCGGACGCATACTGGACGCGATGTATGTAGAGACTGGAAAGGTCGAGACCGTCCAGACGCCCGTCCGCCTTCAGCCGGTCATAGATCGGGCTTCCCGGAAACGGCGAGTAGTTGAAGAAGTTGGCCCGGTGAATTGGCAGCCGCCGTGCGAAATCGATCGTCTGGTTGACCTCCGCCTCCGTTTCGCCCGGAAGCCCGATGACGAAAAATCCGGTCATGCGAATATCCGTCAGGCGGCGGACAAGAGCCACTTTCTCCTCGATCTCCTCCAGGGTGAGCTTCTTCTCGATCAGGTCGAGCACCCGCTGGCTGCCCGATTCGATGCCGACGGCAAACGAATAGCAGCCAGCCCGTTCCATGAGCGGCAGGGTTTCTTCGGTAAGCGAATCGAGACGGACGCCGTTCGGGCAGGCCCAGTCGAACCTGAGTCCGGCCCTGAGGACCGCTTCGCAGAAGGCCCTGAGGAACCGGCGGTCCAGCGTGAAGTTGTCGTCCATGAAGTGGATTTCGTGGATGCCGAAGTCACGCTGGAGCCAGCGGATCTCCTCGATCATGTGCTCCGGCGAGCGGGTGCGGATCTTCTTGCCCATGCTGTTGGGTGCGCCGCAGAAGGTGCAGGTATACGGGCAGCCGCGGGTGGCGATCATCGGCGCGATCCGGTTGCGCCTGGAGAATATCCCGTTGGGAGCCAGCGGGTACCGGTCCGGCCGGATCCGGTCCCATGGCAGCATGCCGATCCGGTCCAGGTCGGCGACAAACGATCGCGGATTTTTCCGGATCGTTCCGTCAGGGGCTCGCCAGCAGAGGTTCGGGATTTTTGCCAGTTCGGGTTCAGAAGGCTCCAGTGAACCGGCGAGAAGGTCCAGCAGGGGGCCCAGCCCCTCTTCGCACTCGCCCAGGAACAGGAAGCGGGCGGCGGGTATCTCGCTGAACGTCTCTTCCGGCTCAAATGTCGGGTGCGGACCGCCAAGGATGAGGGGCGGAATGCCTGGGATTTTTCCCAGTTGCGCCGCGAGGTTCCGCGAGGGGGAGAGCGAAGCAGTAAAGACGTTCAGCCCGATTGCCGTGTAGGGCGGCGAGGCGTTCTGGACTTGGCGTAGCACGTCGCCGCTACTGAAGGGCTTTTCAGCCGCATCGAGCCAGTCGAATCCGAAACCTGCGGCTCTGGCCGCCGCCGCCGCGTAGCCCATTCCCAGGTTCGGAATCCGGGCAAACCCGATTCCGAACGTGTTTTCCGGGGCTATGAGCAGGATTTTGCGGTTTGTGCGGTCAGTCATGGGCGCATCGCTTCGCCGCGCTCCT
The DNA here is from genome assembly GCA_026129095.1 of Deltaproteobacteria bacterium. Lineage (NCBI taxonomy): Bacteria > Pseudomonadati > Myxococcota > Myxococcia > Deltaproteobacteria bacterium. The sequence continues at coordinate 72,028 of JAHCIT010000006.1, read as the reverse complement.
GTTTCATGTGGGAGGACTACCGGCAAGCTACCCCGGCCAAGGACGATGCACCAGCAGCCGTGTCACGTCACTTTGGATAGTTTTGGCGTGAAACATTCTATTTAATCTGCAATATCAGAATGAAACGGTCCTGCTAATATGAATATTATTCATCCCCGTTCGCACGACCTGTTTTTTGCGGTTTGAGGGCTGCATTAGTGACTGGTGTCACAAGTCCTTTTGGGGCCAGGTCCGGCGAGTGTACATGGGTCACAAGACCCCTGATTTATTCAGCAAATTTGGTTTGCAATGTGACCCATGACCTTTGAGTGAGCAGGGCATTAAGGTAAACTTATAATGCTTTAAATATCCTGTTTTGACGGGGGAGTGTCTGGCTGAAACCGGGTTGTGTGGCGGGCATCGGTGACGATGATGTCCCGATGCGCCGTTTTCTGACCGGTCAGCCTGTTTCCCGGACGCGATTTCAGATGAGAAAGAGGCCGTGCATTCGCCAGGCGGTGATGCAAGGCCGGGGGAGTCCTCGAACGTGAACACATACAGCAGATTCCACCGCCGGTGGATGTTGGCACTGATGGCAGCCGCCGCGATGCTGGCCGCGCCAGGGTGCCTTTCGGAAGAACCCGCGCCGCCGGAGGCGCGCATCACCCTGTCGCTCGGCAGTGCCGTCGGCGCGCTCCAGGCCAATGAAGTTCTCTACGTCCGGCTCACCACAACCTCCACCGGCTTCCAGAACGTGCAGATCGTCAACCGCCCCAGTTTCGAGCGGTGCCAGTCCGGCGATGTCGCGGCTGGCGCCGACTGCAATCCGTCTGCCGACGACGTAATCGTGCTCCGCGTTCCCAACGTCCCCACGGCCAGTCCGGTCACTGTTCGCGCCGTGGTCATCCGGGACAAGAACCCGCTGGGGCCCGTGAATGACGTCCGCTACTACGACGGCCAGAAAACCGTCACGCTGACCAAGGCCGAGGAAACCATCGCCATCAACACCGCGTTCATTGGTGTGCCCGTTGTCACGATCGAATCCGGCACCGGGCAAACCGGCACCGTGGGGCGGGCTCTCTCCCAGCCGCTCGTCGTCCGTGTGACCGGACCGCTGGGGACGCCGGTCGAAGGCGCCGAAGTCGTATTCACTCCCTCGCCATCCGGGACCATTGCCGGCGGAACGATCAAGACGACCGATTCCAATGGGCGGGCATCGGCCAGTTATACGCTGGGAACAGTTGCTGGCGCCTATTCAGTCGCCGCAAGGGCATTCGCGCCGCCTCCGGTGACATTCACCGCCCAGGCGAACCCCGACGTGCCTGCCACGCTGACGATAATCTCCGGCAACAGCCAGTCAGGCACCGTGGACACGGTTCTCGCCCAGCCGTTCGTGGTCGAGGTCCGCGACCAGTTCAACAACGTGGTACCCAATGCCACGGCAAACTTCGCCGTAACCGCCGGAGGCGGCCTGCTTCAGGCTGCCGCCGCCCAGGCGACGAATGTAAACGGCCGGGCACAGAATACGCTCCGGCTCGGGACGGTCGCAGGCGCTAACGCGGTCACGGTATCGGTTACGGGGCTGGTAGCGACGCAGAACAAGATATTCTCCGCCACGGGTATGCCCGGCGCGGCCACGCAACTCTTTGTTTCCCAGCAGCCGGTGACAACGACGGCCGACAATACCCGGCAGGTGACAGTTCAGGTCCGCGACCAGTTCGGCAATGTGGTGGCGTCCGACAATACGACCCAGGTCAGTCTCGGCATCGAGGACAACCCCGGCGGATCAGTCATCACGGGCGGCGGTCCGGTAACGGTATCGGCCGGCGTGGCGGTATTCCCCTCGGTTCATCTGGACCGGACAGGTACGGGCTACACCCTTCAGGCGACGTCGGCCCCGGCGCTTACACCGGCCACCACCGGGGCCTTTGACGTCACTCACGGCATCGCCAGCCAGCTTGCGTTCACCGCCCAGCCGGTCAACCAGCAATCCACCGCCGCGCAGGGAGTCGTGGCAGTGGTCCGCGACCAGTACGGAAACACGGTCACGTCGGACAGCACGACACAGGTGACGCTGGCGATCCAGAACAATCCGGAGAGTTCCACGCTGTCGGTCACGACGAACCCGGTGACGGCGGCCAGCGGCGTTGCGGCCTTCAGTGGCGTCAACCTGAACAAGGTAGGCACGGGCTACACGCTCCAGGTGACATCGGTTCCGGCGCTGACACCGGCCACATCGAATGCGTTCAATATCACTCCCGGTGCCGCGGCGAAGCTGGCGATCACCGGGCAGCCAGCGAACCAGACGGCCGATGGGACACAGAACGTGACGGCCCAGGTCTGGGACGCGAACGACAACCTGGTGACGGGCGACAGTACGACGCAGGTGACGCTGGCGATCCAGAACAATCCGGGGAGTTCCACGCTGTCGGTGACGACGAACCCGGTGACGGCGGCCAGCGGTATTGCAGCCTTCACGGGTGTGAACCTGAACAAGGTGGGCACGGGCTACACGCTCCAAGTGACGTCGGTCCCGGCGCTGTCACCGGCCACATCGAATGCGTTCAACATCACACACGGTGCCGCGGCGAAGTTGGCGGTGACCGGACAGCCCACGAACCAGACGGCTGATGGGACACAGAACGTGACGGCCCAGATCTGGGACGCGAACGACAACCTCGTGACGGGCGACAGCACGACGCAGGTGACGCTGGCGATCCAGAACAATCCGGGCAGTTCAACGCTGTCGGTGACGACGAACCCGGTAACGGCGGCCAGCGGTATTGCGGCCTTCACGGGTGTGCATCTGGACAAGGTGGGCACGGGATACACGCTCCAGGCGACTTCGGTACCGGTGTTCACTCCGGCCACGTCGAATGCGTTCAATATCACCCCCGGTGCTCCGGACCGGCTCGCGTTTATCACGCCCATCACGAGCCCGGTTGCCGCCAGTGCCACCTGGACGACCTTCTCGGTCGGCATTTACGACCAGCACCTGAACCTCACCGGCGCGGGCAATACGGTCACCCTGCAACTGGTGAGCGGGTCGTCGTCGCTTGGCGGCATGACGGCTGTCGCCGCCGTGAGCGGCACGGCCACGTTCACGACCATTACCTATGGAACCGCCGAGGCGATCACGGTCCGTGCGATTTCCGGCGGGCTTACGCCGACCGCGAACGTGCCGGTGACGGTGAATCCCGGCGCGCCGGACTATCTCGAATTTACCGGCGATCCGGTGACCGTGACGGCCGACGATACGCAGCCCGTCGAGGTGACGGTTTACGACGCTGGCGGCAACGTGGCGACCAGTTCGACTGATCCGGTCACGCTGACCATCGAGACCGGCACTGGCGGCGCGTTCCTGGTGGGCGGTGGACCCGTGGCACCTGTGAACGGAGTGGCCACTTTCCCGGTGGTGCGGATTGATCTCGTGGGGACGTACACGCTCCGCGCCTCGAACGGGCTTCAGACCGATGCGATCTCACCGTCGTTCGGCATTACTCATGGCGCCGCGTCCTATCTCGAACTCACGTCGTCGGTGCCGAACATGACCGCCGACGACTCGGCCAGTGTCGATGCCGAGGTGAAGGACGATTACGGAAACCTCGTCACCACTGGCGCAGGAGCCTCGACCAGCATCACGCTTTCGATCCTCACCAATCCCGGCGGTTCCACGCTCAGCGTCGGCAGTAGCAACCCTCAGAATGCAGCCGGCGGCATGGTGACCTTCACCGGCGTCAACCTGAACCGGCCGGGTACGGGCTATGTCCTCCGCGTGTCGGCAGGGGGCCTCACGCCGGACGATTCCAGCGCCTTCAATATAACTCACGGAGCGGCAACTGCACTGGTGTTCACCACGCAGCCGGTGACGACATCGGCGGGCGTGGCGCTCACACCGGTGGTGGAGGTCCGCGACGGTTCGGGGAATACGGTGACCACGGGAACCGCCTCGACGGCGACCATCACGCTGACGCTTCAGTCCGGAACGGGCTCGCTGTTCGGAACAGCTGCCAAGGCGCCAGTGGCGGGTGTCGCCACCTGGACTGCCCCAGACGGCCTCTATATCGATTCGGTTGGCACCAAAACCCTTCGCGCCACGCAAGGACCACGGACCGCCGATTCAGCGAGTTTTGACATTACTCCGGCCGCGCCGAGCAAGCTGGTCTTTACCGTGCAGCCCACAAACCAGACGGCCGACGGAACCCAGTCGGTTACGGTGGAGGTGCGGGACGCGAGCGACAATCTCGTGATCGGGGACAGCACGACGCAGGTGACGCTGGCGATCCAGAACAATCCGGGCAGTTCAACGCTGTCGGTGACGACGAACCCGGTAACGGCGGCCAGCGGTATTGCAGCCTTCACGGGTGTGAACCTGAACAAGGTGGGCACGGGTTACACGCTCCAGGTGACATCGGTCCCGGTGCTGACACCCGATACTTCCAGCGCGTTCAACATCACCCACGGCGCGGCGAACCGGCTCGCATTCAACGGGCAGCCTGTGAACTCCGATGCCGATACCCCGCAGTCGATCACGGCAGAGATTCATGACCAGCATGGCAACCTGGTGACAGGCGACAATACCACCCAGGTCACGCTGTCGATCTGGGATAATCCGGGTGGTGCGACGCTGCTGCTGGATGGGAACGGCCTCACCGCCAGCGCCGGATCGGTGACCTTCACTGGCGTTCGCCTGACGAAGATGGGTAACAATTTCACGCTTCGCATCACTTCGTTACCCGATCTGCTCCTTGCCACCTCCGACCCGTTTGATAATGCCAGCGGCGTTCCGGCAAAGGTCGTGTTCGGGACGCCGCCCTCCAGTCCCCAGACGGCAGGCACGGTCTGGTCCATGTTCTCGGCCTCGATACTCGACCAGTACGACAACATGACGGGTTCTGGCGCCACGGTGACGGTGGAGCGTGTCGCCGGAACCGGCTCCTTCGGCGGAACATTCTCCGAAGCCGCTTCGGGTGGCGTCGCCACGTTTAATGCCGTCGTCTACAACACGGCCGAGGCGATCACGGTGCGCGTGACGTCGGGAGGCCTTACTCCCTCATCGGCGGTTCCGGTTACCGTGAACCCGTCGTCGAACATCAGTCTCGTATTCACCGCCCAGCCGGTGAATGGTGACGCCGATTCGCCGCAATCGGTTGAAGTGACCGTCCAGGACGAGTTCAGCAACACCATCACATCCGCTTCGGATCCCATCACGCTGACGTTCCAGTCGAATCCGGGCGGCGGAGTCCTGTCGGGTGGCGGCCCAGTGGCGCCGGTGAACGGCGTCGCGGTATTCCCGGCTGTTCATGTGACGGCGGTTGCCGCTGGCTATGAGCTTCGCGCCTCCGATGGCGTCAGCAACGACGGCATTTCGGACAGTTTCGATATCGCTCACGGCGCGGCGACTCAGCTCGCCATAACCGGCCAGCCGGTGACCCAGGCGTCCACGGTTACGCAAGGTGTCACGGTAGAGGTCCGTGACCAGTACGGAAACCTCGTGGATACCGGCCCGGATGCCACGGCGAACGTCACACTGGCGATCTGGAACAATCCGGGGAGTGCCACGCTGTCGGCCGACAGTAACCCGCTCGGCGCCACCGGGGGTGTGGCGATGTTCACCGGCATTAACCTGAACAAGGCGGGGACAGGGTACACGCTCCGGGCGACATCAGGCGGCCTGACTGCCGCGATCTCGGATTCTTTCGACATCACGCCGGGTTTGGCGGCCAAGCTGGCGTTCTTTCTCGGACCGGTGAACGTCACCGCCGACGACAGCCAGAACATTCTGGTCCAGGTGCAGGATGCCAACGACAACATCGTGACCGGCGACAGCACGACGAGCGTCACGCTGGCGCTCTATGACAATCCGGGCGGGTCGGTGCTCAGTGCCGACTTCAACCCGGTGACCGCCAGCTCCGGCGTCGTGAACCTGACGGGTGTCCATCTGGACAAGGTGGGCACGGGGTACACGCTTGAGGTGACCTCGGTCCCGGTGCTCACTCCGGCGGTATCGGCAACATTCAACGTCACGCACGGGGTTGCTACGCAGGTGTCATTCAGCCCGGCTCCGGCCAGTCCGGTGGAAGCGGGGCAGACGTGGACGACGTTTACCGGGGAGATCCGCGACCAGTACGGCAATATGGTAACGACAGGGCCATACGCCTCGGCCGATGTTGATGTCGTGCTGGTGAGTGGCAGTGACGCCCTGCTGGGAACGGCATCCAGCATGGCTTTCCTCGGCGTCGTGGATTTTGACGATATTTCCTATGAAACCGCCGAAGTGATTTCAGTGAAGCTGGTGTCCAGCGGACTGACCGATTCGGTCACAGCACCGGTGACGGTGAATCATGCTCCTGCCTTTGCGCTGGAGTTCGATACCCAGCCGGTGAACCGTACGGCGGACCAGTCCCAATCCCTCTGGGTGAACATCATCGACGGGTTCGGCAACCTTGTGGTGTCGGACAGCACCACCAGCATCACGCTGGGATTCGAATACAACCCGGGCGGATCGACGCTGTTCGTGGATCAGAACCCGGTGGTGGCATCCGCAGGCGCGGCATTTTTCTCCGGCGTCAGACTGAACAGGACCGGCGACAGTTATGGACTGGTGGTCTCATCGGTCCCGCCGCTCAGCTTCGGCTATTCCGATCCGTTCGATATCACCCCCGGCGCGGCCACCAAGCTGGTGTTCACGAGCGGACCGGTCAGCCGGACGGCCGACCAGACCCAGTCCGTGACGGTTCAGGTGCAGGACGCCAGCGACAACCTTGTGACTGGCGACGGCACAACGTCAGTCACGCTTGCCATCGCCAGTAATCCGGGGAGCTCCACACTGACGGTCGAGTTCAACCCGGTCACGGTGTCCGGCGGTATCGCAACCTTCAGCGACGTGCATCTGGACAGGTCTGGTACGAACTACACGCTGGAAGTGACGTCGGTCCCCGTGCTCACCCCCGGCACGTCGGATCCGTTCGACATCACCCACGGCGCGGCAACGAGGCTCGCCTTTGCCGTGCAGCCCACGAGCCAGACCGCCACCGGTACACAAGAGATGACGGTTGCCGTGGAGGACCAGTTCGGCAATCTGGTTAGTACGGGCCCTGACGCATCGGCCAGCATCACCCTCGCCATCTTCGAAAATCCGGGCAGCGCGGTGCTGACAGCAGATGTCAACCCGTTGAACGCCACGGGGGGCGAGGCGGCCTTTACCGGCGTCAACCTCGACCGGACGGGCATCTTTTACATTCTGGTAGCCAGTTCGGGCATTCTGGATGTGGCCGTCTCCGATCCGTTCGATATCACCCCCGGCGCGGCAGCCAAGCTGGTGTTCCTGAGCGGCCCGTCGAGCACCACCGCCGACGACACCCAGAACGTGACGGTCGAAATCTGGGACATCAACGACAACCTGGTGACCGACGACTACGCGACGGGCGTCTCGCTCGCGATCTATGACAACCCCGGTTCCTCCGCCTTCATTGTGGACGCGAGCCCCGTGACGGCCTTCGGCGGCGGCGTGACCTTCACCGGTGTCCGGCTGGACAAGGTTGGGTCGGGATACACGCTGGAAGCCACATCGGTTCCCGTTCTGACGCCGGCTGTTTCCAATCCGTTCAACATCACCCACGGCGCCGCGTCGAAACTCGCCTTCTCGACTCCGCCCGCCAATGCCCTGGCCGGGGAGGGGCAGGGCGTGACGGTTCATGTGCTCGACGCCTCGGACAACCTGGTGACATCGGATGGTTCGACCGAGATTACCCTTGCGACGCATGACAACCCCGGCGCGTCCGCTCTCCTCAGCGATACGAACCCGGTCACGGTGTCCGGCGGCGTCGCCAGTTTCACAGGCGTCGCCCTGCTCAAGGCGGCTTCCGGTTATACGCTGCGAGCCGACTCGGTTCCGGCCTTCGTGCCGGTGATTTCAGCTCCTTTCGATATCACTCACGCGGCGGCGCACAAGCTGGTGTTCACCGTGCAGCCCACGAACCAGACCTCTACCGGGACGCAGGGCGTTACCGTGGAGGTTCAGGACGAGTTCGACAACCTGGTCAGCACCGGGCCGGATTCCACCGCCACCGTCGAACTGCTCATTTTTGACAATCCCGGCGGCGCGCTCATCACGGCCGATGAAAACCCGCTTGATGCCACGGGAGGTGTAGCGGTCTTTACCGGCGTGAATCTGGACAAGACTGGGACCGGTTATACGCTGGAAGCCGGTTCCGGGCTGCTGATTCCCGGCGTTTCCGATCCATTCGACATTACCGCCAGTGCGGCCACGAAGCTCGCCTTCGTGAGCGGTCCGGCCGGCGTGACGGCCGACGACGTGCAGAACGTGACGGTCGAGATCCGTGATGCCAACGACAACGTGGTTGACACGGACAGCACGACCCAGGTGACGCTCGCCTTCCAGGACAATACCGGCGGATCGACGCTGACCATGGCTGATAATCCCGTGACGGCAGCGGCTGGCGTGGTGGCATTCGTGGATGTTCACCTGAACCGGGTGGGCAGTGCCTACACGCTGCGGGCCGATTCGGTTCCGGTGCTGACCCCCGATGTCTCGGCTCCGTTTAACATCACGCACGGCGTGGCGTTCCGGCTCGGTTTCTTCAGCGGCCCGGCGAATTCAACAGCGGACAATGTGCAGGGTGTTTCCGTCCAGATCGAGGACCAGCAGGGTAACCGGGTAACGAGCGACAGCACGACGGTGGTTTCCCTTTCAATCCAGGATAACCCCGGTGCGTCCTCGCTCTCGGTGATTGTCAATCCGGAAACGGCGGATGCCGGTCTGGTGGATTTTGTTGATGTCCGGCTGGATAAGGCGGGCGTGGGTTACACCCTGCGCGCCGATGCGGTGCCGCCGCTGCTGCTGCCCGCGACATCGGGTTCTTTCGATATCACGCACGGCGCGGCCGATCACCTGGTCTTCTTCTCACAGCCTGTTAATCGCTCGACGGACAACTCCCAGTCCCTCACGGTCGAGGTGCGGGACGGGTACGGCAACCTGGCTTCCTCGGACAACACGACCGAAATCACCCTCGCCATCTTCGACAATCCGGGCGGCTCAACTCTCAGTGTGTCCGCCAATCCGGTGATGGCCACGGGCGGCAGCGCGACCTTCGTCTCGGTGGCACTGAACAGGACAGGCTCCGGATACACGCTGGAAGCAACGGCTTCCGGTCTCGGAAGTGATGTAACCGATCCCTTCGACATCACTCCCGGTGTTCCGGACCGGATGGCGTTCGTCACCCAGCCGGGCAACCGCACGACCGACCAGAGCCAGAGCGTGGAAGTGGAGGTCCGGGACTTCCATGACAACCTTGTGGATACCGACTTTGCGACCGAGATCACGCTGGGGTTCGATATCGATCCGAGCGGCGGCGCGGCCACGCTGGATGTGGCGGTAAATCCGGTGACGGTTTCGGCGGGCATAGCGGTGTTCTCCAGCGTCCATATTGACAAGGCATTTACCGGATACGCGCTGGAAGCACTTTCATCTCCGCCGCTCACGCCTGCCTCGTCGGACTACTTTGACATTACCCACGGCGCGGCATCGGCGCTCGTCTTCACGACGCAGCCGGTAACCACGCAGGCCGGATCGCCGCTCCTGCCGGTGGTCGAGGTGCGTGATGGCTATGGCAACACGGTCACGACCGGCCCGGATGCGGTGGCCGACATCACCCTGTCGCTCTGGAGCGGTTCGGGTGTGCTGTCAGGCACCGTTACCAAGGCGCCGTCGGCGGGCATTGCCTCCTGGGTGCCTGGGGACAGCCTGAACATCGCCATTGTCGGCTCGAAGGTTCTCCAGGCCCAGCAGGGTCCGCGGACGATGAGCTCCGCCGCGTTCGACATCACGGTAGGCGATCCGGCCCAGCTTGCCTTTGTCCAGCAGCCAATCACGGTCACGGCCGACGACACCCAGATGGTCAGCGCCCAGGTTCAGGACGCCTACGGGAACGACGTGACCGGTCCGTTCCGGCCGGTGCCGGTGCAGGTGGCGGCGGGTTTTCACCGCTATTGCGTCCTTCTCAGTAACGGCAACGTCAAGTGCTGGGGTTACAACACTAACGGCCAGCTGGGTCTGGGCGACACGGCCCACCGGGGCGATAACGGTGGCGAGATGGGTGATAATCTCCCGACCGTGTCTCTAGGTACAGGCCGGACTGCGATCAAGCTTGCTTCCGGTAGCGATCATACCTGCGCGATACTCGATAACGGGGCCCTTAAATGCTGGGGAAATAACAGCTTCGGCCAGTTGGGACTCGGTGATTTTGTGACCAGAGGTGATGGCCCTGGCGAGATGAGTGACAATCTCCCCGCGGTTGATCTTGGAACGGGCCGAACTGCAATGGATCTGGCGGCGGGCAGCTATCATACCTGTGCACTTCTCGATAATCAGACTGTCAAGTGCTGGGGAGAAGCTGGAAATGGCCAGCTTGGTCTCGGAGATACGGTGGATCGCGGAATTGGGCCGGGGGAAATGGGAGATAGCCTCCCCACTGTAGTTCTCGGCACAGGCCGGACTGCGATCAGTCTGGTGGCAGGCCAATACCATACCTGCGCACTTCTCGATAATCAGACTGTCAAGTGCTGGGGTAACAACACTAACGGCCAGTTGGGTCTAGGCGACACGGCCCATCGGGGCGATAACGGTGGCGAGATGGGTGATAATCTGCCGGTCGTGTCTCTCGGCACAGGCCGGACTGCGATCAGTCTGGTGGCAGGTCAAAGTCATACCTGCGCAATACTCGACAACGGAGATGTAAAATGCTGGGGGTGGAACAGCTCTGGACAACTGGGGCTTGGGGATACGGCAAATCGAGGTGATGGGCCTGGTGAGATGGGTGACAGTCTCCCATCCGTGAATTTGGGTGCCGGCCGAACGGCTACCCATCTGTCATTGGGCTATTACCATACCTGCGCAGTTCTTGATGATGTGACCACAAAATGCTGGGGTTACAATACCAATGGCCAGCTTGGTCTTGGGGATATGGTGGACCGTGGTGACGGTCCTGGGGAGATGGGTGATAGCCTTCCTGTCCTGGACCTCGGCACGGGCCGGACAGTGACTAAATTGGCAGCGCATACGGCCTCCAGCTGTGCAATTCTCGACAATTTCAATGTGAAATGCTGGGGTGCAAACGCCAATGGCCAGCTGGGCCTCGGTGATACTGCCCATCGCGGCGACCAGCCCGGTGAGATGGGCGACAACCTGCCCGCCGTGGACCTTGGCGGTACGGGTATTCCGGCTCCCGCCATTACCCTGGTTCTACAAGACAACCCGGGCGGCTCGACGCTTTCAGCCGAGACAAATCCGGTTCCCGCGACGAACGGCCTCGCCGTCTTCAACCAGGTCCATCTGGACAGGGTGGCTTCCGGCTACCGGCTGCGGGTGACCTCGCCGGGCCTGACCGATGCCGACTCGGACCTGTTCAACATAACCCACGGCGCGGCCGCGCAGGTCGGGTTTGTCGCTCCGGCCCCCGGCCAGATGGGTCCGATCACGGCGGGCGTCACCTGGGACAGTTTCAGCGCGGCGATCCAGGACGCGTACGGCAACACGGTCACGACCGGCATCTTCTCGACGGCAACGGTCCTGCTGGAACTGGACTCAGGCATCAGCAACCTGACCGGGACCACATCCGGTATCGCCACCGCGGGCGTCGTGGACTTCACGGACATCAGTTATGAAGTGGCCGAGGGGATATCCATCAAGGTCACTTCCCCGGCGCTGCCGGGGGGCGATTCGGACCCGCTGCCTGTTACGATTGTTCCTGACGCAGCAAGCCGGCTGGCATTCCCGTTCCCGCCGGCGAACAGTTCGGCCGGTATCACCCAGAACATCACCGTGTTTATAGAGGATACATTCGGGAACCTCGTCACCACCGACAACGCGACGGAAATCACGCTGGCGATCTACGACAACCCCGGCGGCTCGACACTGAGCATCGCGGGCGGGCCCTCGAAGATCGCTTCGGCTGGCGAAGTGGAGTTCCTGAGCGTTCATGTGAACAAGACGGGCATTGGCTACACGCTGGAGGCGACATCCGTTCCGCCGCTGGTCCCGGATGTTTCGGATCCCTTCGACATTACTCATGGTCCGGGTGACCACGTCGTTTTCACGGTCCAGCCGGTGAACACGGCAGCCGGGGGCTTCCTGCTTCCGGAAGTCGAGATACGGGACGCGTACGACAACACGGTGACGACCGGTCCCGATTCGACCCTGACGGTCGCGCTCGCGCTCCAGTCGGGTACAGGAGCGCTCAATGGAAACACGTCAATACCCGCGACAGCCGGTGTCGCTACCTGGTCGGTGGGTCATGCGCTCACGATAGACATGGCGGGTCAGAAGACCCTCCGGGCGACGGCCGGCGGGCTGACCTTCGCCGATTCCGGTTCCTTCGATATCACGCACGGCGTGGCGTCGGCGCTGGCCTTCACGACGCAACCGGTAGCCACGCAGGCCGGATCGCCGCTCCTGCCGGTGGTCGAGGTGCGTGACGGCTACGGCAACACGGTCACGACCGGACCGGATTCGGTGGCCGACATCACGCTGTCGCTCTGGAGCGGGTCAGGTTCCCTGTCGGGCACGGTCACCGTGGCACCAGTGGCGGGCGTTGCCTCCTGGGTGCCTGGGGACAGCCTGAGCATCGATATCACCGGCTCGAAGGTTCTCCAGGCCCAGCAGGGTCCGCGGACGATGAGCTCCGCCGCGTTCGACATCACGCCGGGCGATCCGGCCCAGCTCCTGTTTATCCAGCAGCCGGTGACGGTCACGGCCGATGACACCCAGATGGTCAGCGCTGAAATACGGGACGCCTTCGGCAACCAGGTGACCGGTCCGTTCCGGCCCGTGCCATCGCAGGTGACGGCAAGTGGCTTCTTTACCTGTACGATTATTGATAACGGGGCCGTGAAATGCTGGGGGCACAATCAGCATGGTCAGCTGGGCTTGGGAGACACGCAGGATCGGGGCGACGGACCGGGCGAGATGGGTGACAGTCTCCCGGACGTGGACCTTGGCACTGGCCGGACGGCGGTCCAACTGGCGATGGGCAACTTCCATGCCTGTGCACTCCTCGATAATGGGACCGTAAAGTGCTGGGGCCGTAACATTGGCGGCCAGTTGGGTCTTGGGGATACCCAGAACCGGGGCGACGGACCGGGCGAGATGGGTGACAGTCTCCCGGCCGTGGACTTGGGCACTGGCCGGACGGCGGTCCAACTGGCGGCAGGCTTTGGCCACACCTGCGCAATTCTCGACAATGGGACCGTCAAGTGCTGGGGAGGCAGCCTGAATGGCGCGTTAGGCCTTGGAGACATGCAGGATCGTGGTGACGGCCCCGGCGAGATGGGCGACAGCCTCCCTGCTGTGAACCTCGGTACCGGCCGGACGGCGGTGCAGTTGAAAGCGGGAGACAGCCACACGTGTGCGGTTCTCGACAACGGTAGTGCCAAGTGTTGGGGCCGTAACGATCGGGGCCAACTGGGCCTTGGGGATACGGATGATCGGGGCGACGGACCGGGGGAGATGGGTGACAACCTCCCGGCTCTGGATCTGGGCACTGGCAGGACGGTGCTTAAGCTGGTGTCAGGAGTTGTCCATAACTGTGCTGTCCTGGATAACGGGGTTCTGAAGTGCTGGGGGAGCAACCTGTTTGGCGAACTGGGTCTCGGTGACACGCAGAATCGCGGCGATGGACCGGGTGAAATGGGCGACAACCTCCCGTCCGTGGATATGGGTACCGGCCGGGCCGTGGCCAGGCTGGCGTCGGGGAACAGCCACACGTGCGCGCTTCTCGATAACGAGACCGTAAAATGCTGGGGGAGCAACTCCAACGGCGCGCTGGGTCTTGAAGATATGCAAGACCGCGGTGACGGCCCCGGCGAGATGGGCGACAATCTTCCGGTTGTGAATCTCGGCACGGGCCGGACGGCGATCCGGCTGGCCGCAGGTTCCGGTCACAGTTGCGCGATTCTTGACGACAGGACCGTGAAATGCTGGGGATACAATTTTAACGGACAGCTTGGCCTCGGTGATGCGCTGCTTCGTGGCGCTACACCCGGCACCATGGGCGACATTCTCCCCGCCGTGGACCTCGGCGGCTCGGGTGATCCGCTGCCGCCGCTCGTGACGCTGGCGATCGAGGTCAACCCGGCCGGATCGGCTCTGACGGCGCTGGAAAATCCGGTCTATGCGGCGAACGGCCTCGCCGTCTTCAACCAGGTCCATCTGGACAAGGTGGGGTCGAACTACATGCTGAGGGTGACCTCGCCCGGCCTGGCATATGACGACTCCAGCCTGTTCAACATTACACGCGGCGCTCCCGCCCAGTTGGCGTTCTTCCTGCAGCCCACAAACCGGACCGCCGATCAGGATCCGGACGTCGGCGTATCGGTGCACGACCAGTACGGTAATCTGGTGGACGACGACTCCACGACGGAAGTGACATTGGCATTCGATTACGACCCGACGGGCGGGTTTGCGAGCCTGACGGCACTTGTGAATCCGCTGACGGTTTCCGGCGGATACGCCGTATTCCAGGATGTCCATGTGGACAAGGCGGCCACCGGCTACACCCTGCTGGCGACGTCCAGCCCGCCGCTTGATCTGGCGATCTCCGATCCGTTCGACGTGACGCACGGCTTGGCAAACAGTCTCGCCTTCACGGGTCATCCGGCGAACCGCGCCGCCGGGGCGTTGCAGTCCGTGGAGGTCGAGATTCATGACGACTACGGGAACACGGTGCTTTCGGACAGCTCGACCCAGGTTTCGCTCACACTGATGAACAACCCGGTGGGCGCGACGCTCTCCTACGATTTCGACCCCGTGACCGCTTCCGGCGGCGTGGCCCAGTTTACCGGCCTGTGGGTGGACAAGGTGTCGTCTGGCTACACGCTGCGGGCGTCCTCGGTCCCCGCTTACGGAACGGCGGATTCCGATCCATTCGACATCACGCCGGGCGATCCGGCGGCACTCGCCGTTGTCCAGCAGCCAATCACGGTCACGGCCGACGACACCCAGATGGTCAGCGCCCAGGTACGGGATGCCTACGGGAACGATGTGACGGGTCCGTTCCGCCCGATGCCGGTGCAGGTGGCGGTTTCTGGAGGCGGAAGCGGTGTTAGAACCTGTGCGGTAATGAGTGATCATTCACTCAAGTGCTGGGGCCACAATACCAATGGTGCGCTGGGGCTTGGTGATTCAGTGAACCGAGGTGGTAGTCCTGGCCAGATGGGCGATAACCTGCCTGGCGTGGATCTGGGAACCGGATTGGCCGCTATGCAATCGGCCATTGGTTCCGACTACTCGTGTGTTTTGTTTGTTGATGGAACTGTCAAATGCTGGGGCACGAACAATCAGGGCCGTCTCGGTCTGGGGGACACGACGCACCGGGGTACGAGTCCTGCCCATATGGGCGATGCGCTGCCATTCGTGAATTTGGGGACCGGGCTTACGGCGGTGAAGATTGCGGCCGGACCTTCCAATGCCGGCCATACATGTGCCGTGATGAACGACAAGAGCCTAAAATGCTGGGGGACAAATGGGTCCGGCCAGCTAGGGCTGGGCGATGCAGGACAGCGCGGTTCATCGCCTGCACACATGGGCGACAGCCTGCCTGCGGTAAATCTGGGGACTGGCCGGACTGTTGTTGATGTCGCACTGGGCACCAATCATACCTGTGCCCTGCTGGACAACGGACAGGTCAAGTGCTGGGGCATAAACCTTTATGGCCAGCTCGGTCTTGGCGATACTGACAATCGTGGCGACGGGCCCGGCGAAATGGGCGACAATCTTCCCGCAGTAGACCTTGGTGCCGGGAAGACCGCGATTGCTGTAGGCGCGGGACAGGATCACAGTTGCGCCCTGCTTAACGATGGGAATCTGAAGTGCTGGGGCCGGTCTCCTTCTGGGCAGCTTGGACTTGAGGATACCGTCACTCGTGGTGACGGACCTGGCGAAATGGGTGACAACCTGCCAGTGGTTAGCCTTGGCACTGGCAGGACAGTGACAGGACTTGCCGTTTCGGGCTCCCACACCTGCGTCTTGCTGGATAACGGGAGCGTGAAATGCTGGGGCGATAATGCCTCCGGCCAACTGGGCCTTGGTAATACGACAACCCGCGGTAATGCGCCTGGTCAAATGGGCGATAACCTTCCGGCGGTGAATCTGGGGTCCGGCCGGACGGCTCTTGCCCTTGCATCGGGTTTTTCGAGTAATTGCGCCATATTGGATAATCACGATCTCAAATGCTGGGGTCACAATGCTTGGGGTCAGCTTGGCCTTGGCGATGTGATCGGTCGGGGTGGAACAGGCGGCACAATGGGCGACAACCTGCCCGCCGTGGACCTTGGCGGCTCCGGTAATCCGCCGCCGCCGCTCGTGACGCTGGCGATCGAATGGAACCCCGGTGCTGCAACGCTTTCAGCCGGGACAAATCCGGTGTTCGCGACGAACGGCCTCGCCGTCTTCAACCAGGTCCATCTGGACAAGGTGGGGTCGAACTACATGCTGAGGGTGACATCGCCGGGACTGGCATATGACGACTCCAATCTGTTCGATGTCACGCCCGGCGCACCGGCCCGGCTGGCGTTCACCTCCGGTCCCATCAGCCGCACGGCTGACCAGAGCCAGTCAGTGGCGGTCCAGGTGCATGACCAGCATGGCAACCTGGTGGCTGATGACTATTCGACAGAGGTGACGCTGGCCTTCGATTACGATCCTACGGGTGGAATGGCTGTCCTGAGTACGACGATCAATCCGAAGACTGTTACTGGCGGTTTTGTTTTCTTCCTGAATACACACGTGGATATTGCAGCATCGGGTTACACCCTGCTGGCGACGTCCAGCCCGCCGCTTGATCTGGCCATCTCCAATCCGTTCGACGTGACCCCAGGTGCCGACGCCTATGTCCGGTTCGGCACGTTCCCGTCACCCACGGAAACTGCCGGAGGAGACTGGGCGACCTTCACGGGTGTGGTCACCGACCAGTACGGCAACCAGTCCACGACCAACGGCCTGGACGTCACGGTTGAACTGACCAGCGGAACCGGCAGCCTGAACGGCACGGTCACGCAACCCACGACAAACGGCGAAGCCACTTTTGACGATATTTCCATGACGGTGTCCGGAAGCAAGAACGTCGAGCTGAGCGTGCCGGGCCTTACGTTTGATCCGCCAGATTACATGGTGAACGTCAATCCGGGTCCTGCGTCGAACGTCACCTATGTGGGCGGAGACGCACAGACGGGCGATCCGGGCCTGACACTTGATGACCCGTTTGTGGTCCGCGTGACAGATGCGTTTGGCAACGGTGTCGCGGGCGAACTGGTTACCTGGACGAACCTGGGTGAGGGCATACTGGGCGCACCGATCCCTGACTACACGGACAGCGACGGCCTGAGTTCCATCTACCTGACACTGGATGTCACCTACCCGGCGACCTATCTGGTTGAGGCGGAGTGGAACTCGAACACGGTCCCCTTCACGGCGGGCTATCTGGATACGGACAGCGACGGCATCCCGGACGCGTACGAAACCAACACCGGCATCTGGGTGAGTTCGACCGATACCGGCACCGATCCGGGCAACCAGGATTCGGATGGTGACGGACTCTCTGATTTCATCGAACGCGCCACGGGCATCTGGGGCGGCGCGACCGATCCCGGTACCGATCCAAACGAGCCGGATAGCGATTTCGACGGCCTCTGGGATGGCTATGAAGATAACGGCGGAACCTATTTCTCGGCCGTCATGACCGGAACGGATCCGAATGTCCCGGATACTGATGGTGACGGGTATTTCGACGGCGCCGAAAATGCGAGCCTGGCTTTCATCAGTCCGGGCAATCCCGGTTCAGACCCGAACAATCCCGATACGGATGGCGACGGCCTGTGCGACGGGCATGAAATGACCGGCAGTTGCAACGGCACGGAACGGCAACTGGACTTCATTGCGACCGAGACTGTTTCCGGTCATCAGCTTGCCCCGGCGCTGGCGGTCATGCGTAACGGCAGTTACGTCGTTGCCTGGTCGGGCCCGGACGGTGACCAGAGCGGCATTTATGCCCGTAAGTACGACTCCGCCGGCCGGCCGGTAACGACGGAGATCCTTGTTAATTCGACCAATACAGGCGACCAGATTCAGCCAACGATAGCCGTCGACGACAGTGGCCGGTTTGTTGTTGCCTGGAGCGACAGCCGGAGCGGGACTTACCAGATCCGGCTCCGCCGCTTTGATGCCGCTGGCAACCCGGTTGATAACGATGTCGAGGCGGTAGGTCCAGACGGAAACAGCCGTTACCAGCCGGCCATTGCAACAACCAGCGTGACGGGCCAGTTCGTACTCGCCTGGCGCTGTGACGGATGCGATACAGGGTCTGATATTTACGCCCGGTACTGGCAGCCCTATCCGTCGCAGACAACTTTTGCGCCGGTGTTCCAGGTGAACAGCGTGACGGCCGGAAACCAGGGGCGCCCTGCAATCGCTTCCCTCGGGCTGGGCCGGGTGGCGATTGCCTTCGAGGATGATTCTGGCGATGCGCTGGATATCCGGGTCCGCGGGTTCAGTGCGCCCAATAACGAGGCATTCGCCGAACTGACGGCCAACACCACCACCGCGGATATCCAGAACTATCCGTCCATTTCGGCGACATCAGTATCGGGGGATTTTGTCGTTGCCTGGGCGAGTGGCAACCAGGACGGATCGAACAGCGGCGTCTTTGCCCGCCGGTTCGACATGAACGGTTCGCCGTACGCCGGTGAGTACCAGGTCAACTCCTATACGCTGTACGACCAGACCCGGCCATCTGTTTCTGTCGAGCATAACAGCGGGGACTATCTGATTTCCTGGGCCAGCTGGGACCAGGACGGAAGCGGAATGTTCAGGGTTTACGGGCAGCGTTACCAGTGGAACGGAACGTCCGTGGGCCCGGAATTCCTGATGATGCAGCCGAGTGCCTCCGGTGACATGGTAAAGGCTGGTTACCTTGCTGGCGGCGACTGGGTGATCGTTTTTGAGGACACCACCGGCCGTGACGGAGACGGAAACGGCGTCTTCGTGCGCCAGACACGCATGACCAATCCCGTTGATATCGATACCGACGGGGACCGGCTGTGCGACGGCCTGAATGTCGTTGGTATCTGCACGGGTAGCGAAACGGCGCTCGGTACCGATCCGCTGAACCCCGACACCGATGGCGATGGTCTGTGTGACGGCACCTGGGTGACAGGGGTATGCACCGGCGTAGAGGGCAGCACGCAGTTTGTCGTGAATACAATGACGGCAGGCTTCCAGGGACTGGCGTCCGTGGCGGCAAGCCCGAATGGCAACTGGGTGGCCGCGTGGGTTGATGGGACCGACATCCGTGCCCAGCTTCTTGTGCACAGCGGAGAGAAGACGGGCGGTGAAATCGTCGTCAATTCGACGTCCGCTGGTACCCAGAGCCAGCCGGACGTGGCTGTTTCGGGCGACGGGGATTTCGTCGTCGTATGGATGAGCGACGGACAGGACGGCGACCTGGGTGGAATCTATGCGCGGGTATTCGGTAGCGATGGTTCCCCAAAGACCGGAGAAATCCAGGTCAATGCGACCACTGCGGGCGACCAGAGCGCCCCCTCGGTTGGTGTCCACCGGCAGACGGGCGACTTCACTGTCGCGTGGCAGTGTGAAAATACCTGCGGCAGCGGGTGGGACGTCGTGGCCCGCCGGTTTGACCGGAACGGCACGCCATTGACCGGCGAAGTGGTTGTTCACGGGACAATTGCCAATGCGCAGACCAAGCCGGATGTGGCTGTCGATTCATGGGGATTGAGCTTCATCGTCTACTCGTCGCATAACGGCTCTGATACCGACATCCGTCTCAGCACGATGCTGCCGTCAAGCGCGATCGACACGGACATGTACTTGGTCAACTCGGTCACGGGTGGGACCCAGGATGATCCGGCCATTGCGATGAACGCGGCGGGTAACTTTGCCGTTGCCTGGACAAGCCCCGACGCAGCCAGCCTCGGCATCCGCGCCCGGATATTCGATGACAGCATCACTCCGATGAGTCCGGATTTCGCCGTGAACAACGAGGAGTTCGATTTCCAGCGTGTGCCTGCCATCGGGATGAACCGGGACGACGAGATCATCGTGCTGTGGGCGGATTTGGGCGGACTCGACGGCGATTTCTACGGGATTTTCGCCCGCGAGTTTGACAGTGCCGGTACCGCATACGGACCGCAATACCAGGTGAACCAGATCACTGCCGGGGCCCAGAACAATCCGGCCGTGGCGGTGTCCAGTTCAGGCCGCCGCTTCCTTGCATGGGAAAGCGAAAATGCGGACGGATCGAGTTACGCGGTGGTGGGAACGATCCTTCCCACGACCGACCCGCTCAATGCCGATACGGATGGCGATGGACTCAGCGACAGTGCGGAGATCGCTTTCGGTACCGATCCGACCAGTAGCGACAGTGACGGCGATACCGTTCCGGACGGCGTTGAAATACAGAATGGAACGAATCCGTGGAATCCGGATACCGATGGCGACGGTCTTTCCGACCATATGGAAAACATCATGGGGACCGACCCGCTCAACCCCGATTCGGACGGGGACGGACTCCTGGATAGCGTCGAAACCAATACGAGCGTTTACAACGGACCGTTCGATACCGGCACCGATCCGAACAATCCTGACACCGACTTTGACGGCCTTAAGGATGGCGCGGAGACGATGACCGGAACCTGGGTCAGCCCCAGCAACGCCGGTACCAATCCCTTCGAGCCGGATACCGATGCAGACGGCCTCTACGACGGTGAGGAGGCCGTGGGACGGCCAGACGGCACGTTCGATACGGGCCAGACGGAAGATATCTTCCGGCCCGGTTATGTCTACGCCGTGGCTGTTACCGACGTTGACTCCGACGGACGGCTGGATCTGGTCCTGCTCGAAGACGATACGCCCAACAACCGTATCCAGGTGATGCTTGGGCAGTCCGGCGGCGGCTTTGCTGAAGGATACAGCATGGATGCCGGTCCGAATTCGACCCAGATGATACTGGCCGATATTGATGGCGACTTTGTGAAAGATATCGTCGTCAACGACACAAACTCGAACACGCTCCGGTGCTGGCCGGGAAGCTCGGACGTGCAGGGCGAATTCGGAACGATGCGAACCAATTCCCTCCCGGATAATGTGGTGCACATTGCGCTGTTCTCCCAGCTTGATGTTTCGGGATATCCGGGCCTCGCAGTGGCTCATTCGTCGGCATCTGGCATCACTGTTCTGGGTTATGATTTCTCGGGGAATGACTGCTTTGATCCGGTTCCGGTTCATACGGTTTCGCTGTCAGACCAGGTGTTGGGGCTGGCCGTGGCTGATCTGAATGACGATGGCGGGTATGAGGATATCCTGCTTGTTAATGGCAGCACGAACAGGCTCCAGTGGGTTGCGAATGACAGTTCCGGGCAGTTCGGTCCGGTCCAGACTCTCCTGGAAGGGGCGAGTTTCAACCCGCCAATGACGTTGCATGGCCATGTCAGGGTGGCCGGTCTTGACGGGAATGACCGTCCGGACGTCCTCTTCACCGGCCAGATTGGCGTCAACCATTTCGTCGCCGCTGGCTACCAGCCGGGTGGGTCAGGACCGGGAGTGCCGGTACGGTTTGCGCGGGTTGCCCAGCTTGGGACGGCCCCCACTCTTACAGAAACAACGGGAATCTTCGCTGGAGACCTGAGCGGCGATGGCCGCCCCGACGTCATTGTGGGGCGTGTGGCATTCGAGGCCGAGATATTCAGAGGAGAAGGTATCTTTGGCCGTCCGACGGGTGAACTCGTTTCCGATAATGCATTGTCGGGGACTTCCGATTCGCGGAGCTTCGTGCTCGCGGACTTCAACGGGGACGGAGCCGCCGACCTGGTCGTCGCAGACACTTCGGGAGTGAAGATCATCCCGGCGAATACCGTGGGTCTTGGCTACTCCAGCGATCCGAACAACGAGGATACGGATGGTGACTTCCTGTGTGACGGCTCGGTAGTTACCGGAATCTGCTCCGGCACGGAATCCGGCTGGGACACGGACCCGCTGAACCCGGATACCGATGGTGACTGGCTAAGTGATTCTGACGAGCTGTACATAACCTTTACCGACCCAACGGACCCGGACTCGGACCGGGATCTGGTGCCCGACGGGGCGGAACTGCCTGGCGAAGGAATGGATCCGTTGCTCCCCGGCTACTCGCTGACGGCCAGCCCGCAGAGCCTGGAGTATTTCGGGAATGTGGTTGTCACTAATCCGGTGATCCGCTGGCTGCCCAGGTCAGAGGATGTCCCGGTCGTTGCCTTCTCGCGCCACGAAGTCCTGGCCGGTGTGCCGCAGCCCGCGGAGACCCAGGTCCGCCGTTCGCTCAATGGCGGCGTGGTGTTCAGTGCCAATGTGGTTGGTTCCCATGATCCCGATGGCGAGATTGATGTCGCCGCCGCCACATCGCGTTTCCTGAACGACTACTACGCGGTCTTTACGGCGCTTTCTCCCACTTCTCCGTGGGACAACGACATCATGTTCCTGCGCTCGCAGAATGGCGCCCAGTCGTTCGACTCCCTGAACCTGACCAACCACTCGGGCGGATGGAGCGGCCATACTCCGGCGGTAGCTGCCAGTGGCGCACGCGTCGCCGTGGCTTTCCACGAAGTGGACGACACGGGGACCGATGATGCCATACAGGTCCAGGTATCGAATAACCGCGGGCAGTCTTTCACTACGACCGGCTGGCCTTACTGGTTCTCGGGCGGGTCAACTGCCTCGCAGCCGGATATCGCTGTTGCGGAAAACGGCGATATCGCGGTTGTGTATGTTGCCAACTATGGCGGATACGGCCAGGTGGAAATCGCCTGCTCAACTGATGGCGGAAGCGGCTACACTGCGGCTTTCGACGTTTCCGCTGATCCTGCTTCCAATCACACCTCACCCAGGATTGCGGCCCTCCATAATGGTGGCGGATGGGCCGTTGTCTGGCTCAGGGTGGGCGTCAACGGACCGGAGGTCTGGTTTGCGGTAGTTGGTGACGAATGCAGCAGCACCTTTACCGGCCAGATTGAGGTGACCCCCTCCCTTGAGACCGAGAGCCGGGGCCCCTCCGTTGCCGTAGGACCGCGCAACCAGCTCTATCTCGGCTGGGAGCAGCGCCGTTCAAACGTGCCGGACGAAAAGGAAGCCGATTTCTATCTCGCCCGGAGCTATGACGGCGGGTTTACCTGGGCGCTTACCAAGTCGGTGAGCCCCAATATCTGGCAATACGGCAATGGCGTGAGCGTCGCCGTCGATGCGGCCGGGCGTCCGACGATGGCGTTCACCTGGGTGAAGGCGGATGAAATGGCCGGGTTCACCTCGATCGGGCTTGTGATCGGCGGGCCGGACAGCGACGGCGACCAGTACCCCGACTTCGCCGAGACCAATACCGGCACGATGGAAAACTTCCGCGATGTAGGTACCGATCCCGCGCTGTCTGATACTGACAGCGATGGCCTGCCGGACGGGTGGGAGGTTCACTACGGCATCAATCCGCACCTTTGGGACACCGATGGCGACGGGTTGCCGGACGGCGGAGAGGTCGTGCGCCGCAATCTGGACGGGAAATTCGAAATGGCCGCGCAGTACAACACGGGCACCCACGCCCTGAGCGGTCCGAGATACATGGCCACGGGCGATTTCAATCTGGACGGCCGGCAGGATATCGCGGTGGCGGGCGGCAACAACGTCATGCTCGTCTACAGCGGTGATGGCACGGGCCAGTTTACGGGTCCGGCGCAATATACCCTGGGTTCATCCACAACGGCCGGAATCGAGATGGCCGACATGAACCGCGACGGCTTCATGGATCTGGTCGTGTTCTACCAGGCGGGCCAGTTCCAGGTGTTCTATGGGTGCGCGGGTATCAGCAGCCCATTGGCTGGTTGTCTGGGCGTTGGGCAGTTCGAGGCGGGGGTGCTGCACAACAGCACGGGAGCTGGCGGGATCACGAGCGGCGGTGTCATTGACCTGAACGGCGACAGCAACCTGGATATCATGATGGCCTACGGAGTGCTTGGCCAGATCCGCACCTTCACGGCGACGGGGTTCAATTCCTGGCCGGGATCGCCGGTTACCCCCTATGATAATGGCGGTTTCGAGCCGCTCGGCTTCGCGTATGTTGCGGACGTGAACCGGGACGGACTCAAGGATATCTACTTCCCCGAAACCGAGAGCGGATATGTCCATACCCTGCCGCTTTGCGGCGCGGTCCAGCCGGTGTCCGGCTGCAGTGCCGGTACCGGACAGCCGGGTAATTCATTCGGCGCGCTGCAGTCGCGCCCGGTGAGCGACGAGCTGGCCGATGTGATGATGGCCGACATCAATGCCGACCTCGTCCCGGACCTCGTGAGTCTCATGCGCGACTCCCAGAAGGTGCAGACACGGATGCAGGGCGGTATCAATGGCCGGGGCACCCTCGAGTTCGCCAACACCGGATTCCAGGATCTCGACCTGAACCCGGCCGTGACGCCCTCCTGGTTCACCATGGCCGATCTCGACCAGAACGGCGCACTGGACATCATTATTCCGGGTGGAAGCAGCGAAACCAGAATGCAGGTGTTCTACGGTCATGTGGATGAGCAGGGCGGGGCCTATGGCCTGCCGAACGGCAACTACCACATCTCCCCGCGCCAGTATGAGCTGGCCTCCTATGATTTCGACCGGGTGTCCGTTGCCGACTTCAATGGCGACGGCGTGCCAGACCTCGCGCTCGCCAACTGGATGTACAACGAACTGGTCGTCATGCTGGGTGAAGCCCAGTTCTCGCGGCGGTCCGACCCGGCGCTGGCGGACAGCGACGGCGACGGCCTGTGCGACGGGTACGTGGCTGTGGGCGCCTGCGCCGGAGCCGAAAACGACTTCCGTGAAAGCAAGATGATTTCCATTGGAGCCGAGCACGTCTGTGCCCGCGAGACTGACCGGAGCGACTGGCCCGGTGCCCTGTGGTGCTGGGGCGGTAATCTTTACGGCCAGCTCGGTTACGGTGATACCACACCGCGTGGTGACGACCCAGGGGAAATGTCGTCACTGCCGAACGTGCTGTTGGGTTCCGGTGCGACATCGGAGATGGTGACGGCCGGTGGGTATCATAATTGCGCCATCAGGCCGGGCGGCAGCGTCAAGTGCTGGGGCCGGAATACCAGTGGCGAACTGGGGCAGGGCACGACCAACCACATGGGTGACGGTCCTGGCGAGATGAGCAATAACCTTCCGGTTACGAACCTGGGTACAGGCCAGTCGGCCACGTTCATTGATGCGGGGAGTTCTCATACCTGCGCGATCCTGGCGAGTGGCCAGGTGAAGTGCTGGGGAATAAATTCTTCCGGCGAGCTCGGACTGGGTGACGTCAACAATCGGGGTGACAACGGCGGCGAGATGGGTGACAACCTGCCATTCGTTGATCTGGGGACAGGGCGGACCGCCGTTCAGGTTTCGGCGGGTAACAATCACACGTGCGCGATTCTCGACGATGGGTCGGTGAAGTGCTGGGGATTCGGCATGCAGGGCCGTCTGGGCTATGAAGATGGAGTTTCCCGCGGTGACGGACCCGGCGAGATGGGTGACAATCTTCCGGTTGTGAACCTCGGCACCGGCCGGACGGCGGTTCAGATTGTTGCGGGTGGGGGCCATACCTGTGCGCTTCTGGATAATGGCGGGGTCAAGTGCTGGGGCTACAATGCATACGGAATCAGCGGGCAGGGCGACACGAATGACCGGGGTGATAACGCCGGGGAGATGGGCGACGGCCTGCCGTATGTTGATTTCGGTACCGGCCGGCGCGCCCGCCACATCTCCGCCAGTGGAATTAGTGCCCATACCTGTGCGCTCCTCGACAACGGCAAGGTGAAATGCTGGGGCCGCAATCACTTCGGGCAGCTCGGAATCGGTGATACACAGAACCGGGGCGATAGTCCGGGCGAGATGGGTGATAACCTTCCCTACGTGGATCTGGATGGCGAGGTGGTCATGGTGTCCACAGGAGGTGTTACCAGCTGTGGGATACTGCGGGACGGTCGTGTGAAGTGTTGGGGAATGAATAACCAGGGTCAGCTGGGTGTGGGCGACTGGCAGCACCGCGGTGACAATCCGGGCGAAATGGGGGCTGCACTGAAAGCAGCCACCCCACCTGCTGTTTCCGGGTTCGTGCACTACACCGATCCGGCGCTGTCAGACAGCGACGGCGACGGACAGTGCGACGGTCCGGTCAACACGCCCTGGTGCCAGGGTCTTGATCCCGATCCGCTCGATCCCTGGATTTTCAACGAGCCGTTCGGCGACAACATCGGTGCCGTCGTCAATCTGGATACGACTGGCGATTCGGTCGCCCAATACACGGGCCGGTTCGATGCCAGGGGCGATATAGACACCTTCTACCTGCAGGGCCTCAGGGCCGGACAGGTGGTGAAGCTTAACGTCCAGTTGCTTGAACCCGGCTCGGTTGGCGTGAAGCTCGTGGACAGCACCGAGGGGATGATCCTGGATATTCCGGGGCCGGGTGACCAGGCGAATGGGAACTGGACCGTCCAGGTTCCCCACGACAACCAGGACTACACGCTCACGCTGTACTACCAGATTCCGCCGGGGAACAGCTTTGCCCCCTCGGACTATGAATTAAGCCTGGATGTGAGCGGCTACGCGATCCAGTCCGGTGGCGGTGATACCAGTCCCGGTACGTTGCGGTTCGGCATGGAGACACTGCCTGGCCTGATTTCCGGGCCGCTGACCGTCCGGCCGGGGGCGGTCTCGCAGGTGGTGCTCGCGGTTACCGCGTCTTATAACGACGAAGATGATTTCACGCTGGATGGAATGGGCCAGCTACAGATATCCAAGACTGACAGTGCCTTCAATGCTCTGTACATAGAGCCGGTATCGGGCGCACCGCATATCACCATACGCGGGATCGAACTGGATGCCGTTTCGTCGTGGAACCTGATCGTCGTGTATATTGGTGGCCAGGCGAGTGGCGTGGATATCCACGGCAACAGTTTCCGGTTCAATGTCCCGGTGTCGGGCACTTCTCCGGCGATCTGGCTCGGATCCGCGAATACCGACTTTTATGGCAACCGGGTCAGCGCAAACTTCCGCGGCGACGGAATTGTATATGTTGCTGGCGATGGGCTGATGCAGGTCCGGGACAACAATATCGCTGTTCGTGACGGAAGCGGCGGGGTTATCAGGCAGGAAGCCATGACCGGCGATGTCCGTATCGAGAACAACCGGATCACGATGTACGATCCCTTCAGCACCTCGATGGGTGTCCGGGTGGTGGAGATGCCCGGTTCCCTGAATATCACCGGCAATTCGGTAACCTGCATGGGGTCCACGAACGTGCAGGGCTTCCGGACGGAATTTTCCGTGAATGATGTCCGTTTCGCCCGGAACACCGTTTCTGGCTGCCAGAACGGGTTCCTGATCCAGGATGAAAATACGGTTATCGAGGATAATCACCTGGTGTACAACGATACCGGAATTTTCCTGACGGGATCCGCCAGCAATACGGTCATCCGCCGAAACCGTATTGACCTGACGGATCATGATGGGAACGGCGTATGGAACGATGGTGAACTGACCAAGATCGTCGGCAACACGTTTATCGGCGGCCACAGCCCTGGCAACCATATATACATGAACAGTGCGAATACTGCGGGCACGCTGATTGCCGGAAACCTGTTCCGGGGGATGGTAACCACTCCGGCACAGGGTATTTACGTCGCTATCGGCGCGGCAACGGGGAATTCGTTCCCTGATCCGGCAAATACGGTCATCGTGGCGAACAATACGTTCGCTTACATGGATCCCGCGATTGAATGGGCAAGTCCAACCGGAAATGCGCCCGGAATCGACCTGCGAAACAATATCTTCTCCGGCAGCCAGAACGAAGCGCTGATCTTCCATCCAACAGCATTTACGCCGGGTACAAGCCATGCGTCGTCGAACGTTTTTATTGCCAATGGGTCGGATTGTATCGCCTATAGTTCCCCGAACTTCTGCACGCAGAACTCGCTCGACTCGATCTCCTATCCCTGGAACCAGTCCCCGGAGTTCGCGGATGAGGCTTCCGGGGATTTCTCACTGGACGCCAGCTATCCGTCGCCCTATTTCGACCTGGGTGACGCCAATCCGGTGATCCTGCGGGAGATCGAGAAATACCTGCCCGACATCCGGCTTGCCACGGCGGCGACTTCTGTGGTGAGGGACGTCTGGTCCACAACCTCGTTTAGCGGCGGATCGGAACTGCACCCGGAAAGCGGCAGATACGATGGCATGTGGATCCGCTTCACCAGCGGCGCCGGTACCGGTCAATACCGCCAGATCAGCTGGTATGACGGGTCCGGCCGCGAGTTCAACTTCGCCGGGCCGGTATCGTTCGATCCCGGTGACCATTTCGAGATCTTCAAGGCCACACCGGTCATCAATGTCCTGAATGGCGGCCTCAGGATCGAAGGGCACAATTCACTGAGCTTCCAGATCGACTACTACACCGGTAAATGGCTCCGCTGTATCCGGGTGGGAGGCACCGGCTGCGTTGATGGCGAGATGCGGAAGGTGGTCAGCTATAACGGTACGAGCAAGTATCTTGATCTGGACTTCGCATTCTCAACCAGTCCGGATGGAGACGATCTCCTTGAATTTGTAGTGGCGCCTGAGCCCGGTTTCTGGCAGGACAGCCAGACCTCCCAGGGCGGCGGGGGCAGTCACGATGGCAGCGGCATCCGGGCCTACTTCAGCCGCCGCGCGGCCCCGGTGGGAGAGCCGGTCCAGCTTCACCTGACGCTCAAGTTCCATGTGCTTGAGGCCAGCGAAGCCTGGGATACGGTCTTCCTGACCCTTCCACAGTTCGTGGGGGGCAACTGCACCACCCAGAAGGTGAACGGGGTGGGGACCGGCTGCGGTTCCTTTATGGAACAGGATGTCATGATGGTCCCCATCTCCGGAAACATCGATCCGCAGACCTGGGAACAGACGGTAGAGCTGTTCCTGGAGGTCGGCAGCGACGAGTTTGACGGCAAGGGAATGAAGGATATCCAGGTTGCGGTTGGCAGCAGCTACCACTTCAGCGGTTTCCCGCGCAGTCCGGTTCCGGTCATTCCGGAAAGCGAGCGGTGGGGGACGAAGATCCGGTTCGGCGACGACCCGCGTCCAGCGGTATTCAACGGGATGTTCCCGCCGTATCACGCGGATTTTGTCGATTCGACCAGCACGGCTGTGTCGGCAATCACATCGGTGAATCCGGCGGTGCCGACCCAGGGGCTGTTCCTTTATACCGACTATCCATGGCCAGTCCTGACATCACGCGCCATCCTGAACAATGCGGGTGAGACGCAGGAATACCAGCTCGGATACTCGTCACTGAACGCCATGGTGCAGCCGATCGGCATTGCCCGCGAGGCGCAATACCTGACGCCGCTGAACTATTCCGACAGCAACGTGATCTTCGGCGCATTTGTTGCCGGTCCGGTCGCCTTCCGGTCCCAGCCGGGATTTACGGTTGGACACAGCTACGTCCTGCGTTCGGCTGATATCCGCAAGGTAACGGCGAATGCGTTCCCGGTATCGCTCATGCAGTCTACGGATGTTACTGGCTTGAGCGGATGCACTGGAGGGAACATGCGATCCATTGCGGTGACAGAAACCGCATGGAACCATCAGACCACGTCTCCGGTCACGCAAGGGGCGATTGCAGCCATATGCAACTCCGGTGGTTCCCCGAATACATTGCATATGTGGCCGGAGAACCAGACCGCTCCGAATTCCGGTAATGTGCTGTTCAATGCACTCAGCCTTGGGGGGCCTCCGTTCAACTTCCACAATGATGTTGACGTCCGTATCTCCGCCTGGACGGGGCCGGCCTTGAGCGGTGCGGCTCACAGCGGCGATCTGGTAATGCTGGGAGCGGAGACGGCCAATGCTTCCAAGTACAAACTGATGGTGTGGGACCAGTATACCAATGGAAGCGGGGGCGACATCCGCAGCGTGGCGATGATACCGCCGGGCACCTGGATGGGCGGCGATCCCAAGGAGATTGTCTACCACCCGATGACCGGAACCGTGTTTGTTCTGGTTTCCGACAGCATAGATTTTGCCGAGGTTGTAGAGTTGGATCTTGGCGGCCGTGTGCTGGGCCGCTGGAGCCTCGCGCAGGTGATTTACCCCGATGGCGACATGACACTGTTCGAACCGATCGGTATTGCGTCGGCCCCCATGCCGAACAATATCGCTGATGACGCGAGGAGTCATGGCGTCCCGCTCTTCATCACGGCGAATGACTGGAACTTCGGACAGGACCGATTGGTCCATGTGCTGCTGCCCAGGTAGCAGGCAGGGCGGCCACGGCTGAACACGGCTCACCACGCCTCACCACGGATGAGGCGCGGCTGGCCGGATCAGGCAAATATTAAAAACACCCTGTTTTCATTGGGTTTTTTGGGGATTTTACCGGCCCGGTCGCGTTGCCAGCCGGCGTCAGGGCGTGATAACCGCTCTGGCGTGGCCGGTTCGTCCGGCCTGATCCCGGTCAGGTTCTAATCAAGGCCGCCCGGGCACCACACATCCACACGAAAGGCTCGATAACAGTTATGGAATCCACCGTCATCGTCTCCGCCGCCCGCACACCGATGGGCTCGTTTCTGGGCTCCCTGAAGGACGTCCCGGCCAGCCAGCTTGGCGCTGCCGCCATCAAGGAGGCTGTTCGCCGTGCCGGGGTCGAGGCCGCCCAGGTCGAGGAAGTGGTCATGGGCAACGTGCTGATGGCAGGTCAGGGACAGGCCCCGGCCCGTCAGGCGACGATTCACGCGGGGCTTCCCCTGGGAACCTATGCCCATACGATCAACAAGATGTGCGGTTCCGGCATGAAGGCCGTCATGCTGGCTGACCAGGCGATCCGCGTTGGCGACCGCAGTGTCATGGTCGCGGGCGGAATGGAATCGATGAGCCAGGCGCCGATGCTGCTCGCCAAGGCCCGCGAGGGTTACCGCATGGGCCATGCCCAGATGATCGACTCGATG
This sequence comes from Deltaproteobacteria bacterium, assembly GCA_026129095.1. Classification (NCBI taxonomy): domain Bacteria; kingdom Pseudomonadati; phylum Myxococcota; class Myxococcia; species Deltaproteobacteria bacterium. Next base: position 40,996 of record JAHCIT010000006.1, on the reverse strand, counting down.
ATCCACGACGGGTTGTGGGACGCCTACAACAACAAGCACATGGGAAGCTGTGCCGAGCTGTGCGCGACGAAGTACGACTTCGGCCGCGCCGCACAGGACCAGTTCGCCGCCGACAGCTACCGCAAGGCGCAGACCTCGGTGAAGAGCGGCAGGTTCAAGCGGGAGATCGTCGAGGTGAGCGTCCCGCAGCGCAAGGGCGACCCGGTCATCGTGAGCGAGGACGAGGAGCCCGGCCGCGGCGACATTGACAAGCTGGGCGGACTGCGGGCGGCGTTCGAGAAGAACGGCACTATCACGGCTGGCAACGCCAGCACCATCAACGATGGCGCCGCCGCGCTGGTCCTGATGGGCGAAAAGCGCGCCAGGGAACTGGGCATGAAGCCGCTGGCCCGCATCGTGGGACAGGCCGAGGCCTCGCTGGACCCCGAGTGGTTCACGATGGGACCGGCTGCGGCCTGTGAAAACCTGCTGAAGAAGATCAGCTGGAAGAAAGAGGACGTTGACCTCTGGGAACTGAACGAGGCGTTCTCCATCGTCGGGCTGGCCAACGTGAAAAAGCTCGGCATTGACCCGGCGAGGGTCAATATCCGCGGCGGCGCGGTGGCCCTCGGCCACCCGATCGGGGCTTCCGGCGCCCGGATCATCGTGACACTGATCCATGCCCTCCAGGACGAGAAGAAGAAGCGCGGCGTTGCTTCGCTCTGCATCGGCGGCGGGGAAGGCGTGGCCGTGGCGATTGAAATGATCTGAAAGCTGTAGCCGCCAAGATGAAACGGGCCGCCCAAAGGGCGGCCCGTTTCCGTCTGTGCCGGTAATCCGCGGCCGGAGGCGGTCAGTAGCTGCGCGGCAGGCCCAGGATATGCTCGCTCACGAACGAGAGGATCATCTCCTTCGAGACAGGCGCCGTTCGCATCAGGCGCATCCCGGTCCAGTGGTGGATGACGCCGTATTCCTCGGAGAATCCGTATCCGCCCATGGTCTGAATGGCCCGGTCTGCCGCCTTGATGGCAATTTCGGCGGCCAGGTATTTGGCGTAGTTGGCATAGGTGCCGACCTCGGTAGCCGGGAGCTTGGCGTCATAGGCCCAGGCCGCCTTGTAGGTCATGAGACGCATCGCTTCCGCCTCGATCTTGATCTCGGCCAGCGGGTGCTGGATTCCCTGGTAGGCCCCGATCGGCTTGCCGCCGAACACGCTCCTCTCCTTGGCGTATTTCACTGCCCGTGAGAGGAGGTAATCAATGGAGCCCGATGCCGAAAATCCTGCCAGGATGCGTTCGGGGTTCAGCGCCTCGAACATAGGGAGAAAGCCCTGGTCGTGCTGGCCCACGAGGCTGCGGGCCGGAAGGCGCACATTATCGAGGAACAGCGTGAACTGGTTCATTCCCTCGATGCCGTGGGTGGGGATTTTCCGCTTTTCCAGTCCCTTGATGTTCGTCGGAACGATAAAGAGGCCAAAACCATGGGTCTTGGGCAGGTTCTTTGCCTTGAGATCCTCGTACGGCGTCGTTCGCGTCACGAGCAGCATGTAGTCGGCCACGTCGGCACCGGTAATAAAGGTCTTCTGGCCGTTGATGACGTAGTCGTCGCCATCCTTCTTCGCGTGCGTGGTGATCCGGAAGGTGTTGGAACCCGCGTCCGGCTCGGTAATGGCAAAGCAGAACTTGAGCTTTCCGCTGGCGATCTGCGGCAGGTACTCCTTTTTCATCTCCTCGGAGCCGTGCCGGAGGATGCAGAGCGCGTCCATCGGCGTCAGCACGAACAGGACATTGCCCAGGCCGTGCGAGGTCATGGTCTCCATCGCCACGCCCATCGCCGTGATGCCGATATCGGTACCGCCATAGGCTTCGGGCACCAGCGCGCCGAGAAATCCCGCCTCGGCGGCGGCGTCCCACAGCTCCTGCGGAAACCGGCGGTTGACATGAATGTCGTGCCGCATCTGCTCGATCACGGGATCGAACTTTCGGACCATCTTTTCGGCCGAGGCGCGGATCTGCTTGAGTTCGTCGGGCATGGTGAAATCGAGCGGCATGTGTCGGACTCCCTTCCATGCTGAATGAACAGTCATTCAGCGGAACGGATTATCTAGCGCGGCTCATCTGGTGCCGCAAGGAGCCGGGGAGATTTACACCGCCGCAATGACGTGCTGGCTGGCCCACGATGACAGGCCGTAGATGGAGAGCTGCGGGTTGACGCCCAGCGAGGTGGGGAACACCGATCCGTCGATAATGAACAGGTTGTCGAACTCATGGTGCTTCAGCCGGGAATCGACCACCGAAACCTTCGGATCCTTGCCCATGATACAGCCGCCCATCTGGTGCGCGGTGAAACATTTGACCCGGTTGGGCTCATAGGGTGCCGAATCCAGTTTCGACAGCTCGGATGTCGACCTGATCTTTACCCCGCGAGTATGGAACGACTGGGTATAGGCCGCTCCGGCGGCAAGCTGGATCTCGACGACCCGCTTGTTTCCCTCGCGGAGCATTTCCGACAGGCGCGGCGTCCACTTGTAGTCGATTTTCGGATGGCCGCCGTCCTTCAGCGTCACAGTGGCGCCCTCGTCCAGATCCTTGTCGTCGAAACCGTCAATACCGATCGCGACGGTCGCGTTCATCCGGTACAGGGCGTCCATGATCTCCTGCAGATCCTTGCCGATGCCGGGGGAGGCCGATCCGCCGAAGACAGGGAAGATCGGGGCCGCTTCGATGAAGAATCCCATTTTGTCCGGCCCGCGATCCTGGAAGTAGTGCGATGCCACTGACTGCGGCGCGCCGTAAAAGGGCTCGATCGGGTCGTCGAATATGGCGGCCGAGGCGATAACCGGATGCAGGAAGGTGCGCTTCCCGACCCGGCCGTTGCGGTTGCCCAGCTTCGACCTGAGGAGCAGGGCGGGGTTGTTGATGGCCCCCCCGGAGAGCACCGTCACCTTCGACCGGACCGTAATCGTCCGGCTGGTGGTCCGGTTTCCGTCCGGGTGCATGGCAACACCGTTCACCTTCGATATCCGGCTTCCCTCGGACTCGATGGTCTGGACACGGACGTTCGCATAGACATCCGCGCCATGGTCCACGGCCTCGGGGATCATGGTTACCAGCATCGACTGCTTGGCATCCAAGGGACAGCCCATGCCGCAGTACCCGAGTGAGGCGCAGTCGCGGACGTTGCGTTTCAGGAGGTGGGGCTCCCATCCGAGCTTCGTCGCGCCGTCCCAGAGCACCCGGTTGTTCCGGTTCATGAAATCCAGCGGGACTTCGCGGATATTGAGGCGTTCCTCCACCCGTTCCCAGTGTGGGACGAGGGCATCGTAGGTGAGGTTCTCGACGCCGAACCGGCCGGCCCAGTAGTCCATGACCGGCTTCGGCGTCCGGAAGCTCGTTGTCCAGTTGACTGTCGTCGTTCCGCCGACAGAGCGGCCCTGAAGGATGGAGATGGAGAGATCGGCTGTCGCCCGGTTGGCGTGTTCCTGGTAGAGATGATGGAACATCTCCGCTTCGTCCATGTTGAAATCGTCGCTGGTGTAGTAGCCGCCTTCTTCCAGAACGATCACCCGCTTGCCGGCGGCCGCGAGCCGCGCCGCCACATGGGCACCGCCTGCTCCCGATCCCACGATGCAGACGTCGCATTCCAGCGAGAGGTCTTTCTCCAGTTCCGTGCCCCGGTAAATGGCCATCAGCGGGGTTCCTCCGGGGCCGGAGCCTCGCGGGCGGCAGCTTCCCGTTTCTGGCGTATCGCTTCGCGATATCCGCTCACGTCCGGCGGACCGTTGTAACCAGTCCGTTCCCAGATGGAAGGCTGGATGTAGTACATCGCGCCAGCTAGCCGCTTCAGGGCTTCAAAAGCGGTGCGACGGAAGGGGACTCCCGAATCTCCCCACGCCATGAAAGCCTCGGCCTGTTTGGCCGGGGAAAGCTGCGTGAACGGCTTCAGGCGGCCGTCGAACAGGAAACCGGCGAGCGCGCTATCGAACAGATTGAGAAGGATCTTGAACTCTTTCTGGACGGCAACATCCAGTTTGGCCAGCTGCCGGTCGGCCGTGCGGGCGACGTCGAGGTCGGTCGCATTCGGAACACCCTCGGCACGCGGCGGACAGACAATATCCGCCACTGCTGCGAAGATGGCGTATTCCTTTGGTGTGAAGACCATCAGGCCATCCTTGGGGAGATCGCGCAAAACAGTCTGACGGAGCGCGAGGGCGACTCCGCCCGCGGCAACGGCGGCAGTCCCAATGGCGCCCACCTTGAGAAAGCTGCGCCGGGGTATTCCCGCCGCTCCCGGCCCGGGTGTCTCTGTTCCGCTCATAACCTGATGAACGGATCATGGACGGCCGAAGGGGATTTCATCAAGGGGCTATCGGGCGGGTTCAGCAATGGTCTTGATGGGGCTGTTGAAAGCCTGATACCAGCCGGCACCGCCATCTTCAGGAAAGCCGGGGAGGGTCACGAACCGTCCAAAAAACCAGTAACTGCCGCTCCTGATCTGTTCCCAGCCGGTCAGGTGGAACCCGGCAGACGGCAGGCCGCCCACGACGTTTTCTGGCGGGTTGGCATAGGTGGCGTCGTCCACGAAATCGGCCCGGAACTTGAGCTGCAGGTTTGGCGAGGTGTCCATCATCATCAGCGCGTTTGCTCCCCGGCCGGTAATGAAAAACCAGTGTTCGGCGCCAAGGTTGAGCTGCTTTTCCTCGTCCTGTGTGATGCCATCAATGACGGCCCCCTGCGGATTGGCGACAGTGACAAAGGTCGTGCCGCGCAGGTCACGGAAATCGACGATGAAGAACATCTCCTGGCTCGACATGAGCGCCGTGAGGGACCTGGGGAGCGTGAATGATACCCGCGCATCCCATAGCCGGTCATACTGGGTAGTTTCGACCGTGACGGGAATTGTGAACCCCGGCACCGGAGTCAGGACAACATTCACCAGCCGGCTCACACGGAGCGGACCGGCGCGGTACCCGTAAAGCGTGGATTTCAGGTGGTCCTCGTTCAGGCGGATCGTGATGAGGTCGGCCACGGCCCGGCTGATGATCCGGACCTTCAGCCGGTCGATGATGTTGGCCTTTTCCAGCCCCCGGATCTGGGAGATCACCAGGTGGTCAAAAATCGCCGCGTTCTTCGGGTCATAGCCAAATTCGAAAAAGGGGCTGGAAGTCCGGTCGCGCACAGGATCGTGGCGGACATAAACCGGAACGGGTGGCTTCCGGGCGGCATTGACGAGAACGTAAATATAGCGCGGCGGATTGAAATACTCGCTCTCAATCCTGACCGGGATTACCTTCTCCGCAATTCCCTCTGGCAGCGTTTCGCAGCCCGGCGTGATTTCGCGGAACATGAACACGATCTCGTCATTGTCGTCGAATATGCCCGGCTGCTCGTCCGGCTTGACGGAGGGATGCGGCTGGCCCGGAACGATATACCCGTCCGCATTGCGTTCATCGATCTGGAACGGAAGGGCGGCGAGGCTGTTTTGCACGCACCGTGCGAGCGAGATGGATTCGATTGGCAGCCCGGTAACACCGGACACCTGCTTCCCAGTAATGACGACCGGGCGGGGTGAAAGGCTGGTTGCAGGTATCGACTGGCGGCTCTGGGCAGCGGCTGGACCCACCCCGGCGACGATTGTCAGGACCAGTAGTTTGCAAAGGTTCGAGATTCCGTTCCGTTCCCGCATTCCACCTAAACTAGACAGAATTACGGGCTGGTTTCCAATCTGACCTCAGAAAAATAATGGTGTCTTTATGACGCAGAAGTCAGTCCACCGCCACGGGAGCCTGCGAACTGTCAACCTGGCCGAGAAACTCCCGAACGGCTCGGATGTAGTGCGGCCCCGAAAAGACCGTATCGTTATGACGGGCATGGGCAATTTCCACGAAACGCTTGGGCTCGGGGGCGGACTCATACAGTTTCTGGCCCATGCGGAACGGGACGATTTCATCCCGCCGTCCGTGAATGATCAGCACCGGGCATCTGACGTTCCGGATTTTCGCCAGTGAATCCATCTTCGTGCGGATCAGGAATCGGGGAACGAAGGGCAGGAGTTCCCTGGCCATGTCTGGAATTGACGTGAATGTGGACTGGAGAAACAGCCCCGCAGGCCGCACTCTGGTGGCGAGTTCCACCGCCGGACCGCCACCCAGACTCTTGCCGAACAGGATGATCCGTTCGGCCGGAACCCCAAGCGGGCCGGTCAAATGGTTCCAGGCTGCCTCGGCATCGAGATAAAGCCCCTTTTCGCCGGGTTTGCCCTCGCTTCGGCCGTACCCCCGGTAATCCACGGCCAGCACCGCAGCCCCCAGCTCCACGAAACTGAGCATGATGCCATGCCGGTCGGCGATGCTTCCGGCGTTTCCGTGGAAATAGAGGATAGTCAGCGGATTGTCCGGCGCAGGTGTGGCCCCACCGGTTTGACGCGATTCGGGACGGGCGTACCAGGCATGGATTTTCACTCCATCGGCGGTGGTGATCCACTGGTCTGACGCGGAGGTGGCCCACGGGCCTGCCGGGAACCTGCGCCCGGCAAGATCCCACATTCCGTCTGGGTAACGGCTCGGGAAGTAAATCAGCGCATCTTCAAACGGCACGGCATGGACTCCGCGGGGCGCGGCCAGAGCCGCCAGCAGCATGGCTGCCAGCAGGATGCTACATGACCGGGCGCGCTTCATGTGACTGAAGTGTGGCGGGATGCCGGACAGGGGGCAATTGTCAGGCCCGGCGGCCCATCGCCCGGATCATGGGGAGCCCATCGGCCGGGGCCACCTGGATCGATTCGAAGGGCAGGTCTTTCAGGAGCCGGGCCAGTTCCGGCGCGCTGAGGCCGTTCCGGACGACGATCAGCTTGAACGGGAGCACCATCAGTGGCTTGCCGGTCTGCCGGATGAAACGCCATGCGTCAGGCCACCTTGCGTCCCGGTCGATTTCGCACATCCACAGGATACCGCCGGGTTTCAGCACCCGGGCGATCTCTTGCAGTCCTTTCGTGCGGTCCCGCCAGTGCTTGATCGAGTTGTGGCTGACAAGGAGGTCCGCGCTCGCATCCGGCAGCGGAATATTTTCCGCCGATCCCTCGATGAATCTCACTCCCGGCGCGGGGGTGGCGTTGGCCCGCTTCAGCATGGGCGTGGAGGGTTCGATGCCCGTGACTTCCGCCTGGGGGAACTGCCGGGCGAGCCTGTGCGTCAGCACCCCCGGCCCGGAGCCGAGGTCTACGATCGATCCAGGGGCAAAACTGCCGCCGCCCAGCCGGGTGATCTCCTTCACTGTCAGGTCGAACAGCGGCTCCAGGGCCCTGCGGGCCACGAGGTCATACTGCCGGGCCGATGTTTCATCGAACGCGCCTTGGAGGGAGAAGAGGGGCATCGGGGAGAATGTGTCATGCGGGTGCCGCAGTGGGAATACGTGGAGTTTTATTGGGAGGAACACCCTCCTTGATTTGCCGTCCCGGTGGTGGGTAATGGGCAGGGGCCGAACCGGGGTTCGGCAAACTCAAAAACCAGTCCGGAATTCTCTTCAAGGTGGTAATCCCGCATGGAAACCTTCGATATCGGAACCGTCCCCTCCAAGATCGGCGAACTGCCGAAGAAGATGCACGCCTATGTGATTCGCCCGGAGCGCGAGAGCGAACCCAAGACTGCCTTCCAGCGGGAGCTGATTGACGTGCCGGAAATCGGGGCCAACGAGGTGCTCGTCCTCGTGATGGCTGCCGGTATCAACTACAACAACGTGTGGGCGGCACTCGGAAAGCCCATTTCCATCATCAAGGCCCGCAAGGACACCTTCCACATCGGCGGTTCCGATGCCGCTGGAATCGTCTGGAAGGTCGGCTCCGAGGTGAAGCTCTGGAAGCCCGGCGATGAGGTGGTCATTCACTGCAACCAGTCCTGCGGCCAGTGCCCAGCCTGCAACGGCCGCGACCCGATGGCCTGCGAGCAGCAGCAGATCTGGGGATACGAGACGAACTGGGGCAGCTTCGCCCAGTTTACCAAGGTCCAGTCACAGCAGCTTCTCCCGAAGCCAAAACACCTTACCTGGACCGATGCGGCGAGTTACGCGCTGACCTACTGCACGGCCTACCGGATGCTCATTACCCGGGCAAAGATACAGGCCGGCGACTGGGTACTCGTGTGGGGGGCCGCCGGGGGCCTTGGTATTTTCGCCATACAGCTCTGCAAGCTCTACGGCGCGAACGCCATTGGCGTGGTGTCTAGCGATGCCAAGGGTGAGATGGTGAAGAAGCTGGGCGCCGTTGGTTACATCAACCGCAAGCAGTTCAAGTTCCCGCAGGGAATTGCCACGACGCCAGAAGCCAAGAAGGATGAGATCACGATGATGCGCGCCTTCGGCAAGGCCGTGCGCGAAATCACCGGCGGTCAGGACGTGGACGTGGTGTTCGAGCATGTGGGCGCTGAGACGTTCTCCACGTCGGTGTTCGTCGCCAAAAAGTTTGGCAAAATCGTGATTTGCGGCGCCACGAGCGGTTTCGAGCTGAACTTCGACGTTCGGTATCTCTGGATGCGCCAGAAGGAAATCCTGGGCTCACACTTCGCCAATGCCTATGAATGCCACCGGGCAAATCAGCTCATCATGGAAAAGAAAATTGTTCCGGTCGTGGACGATGTGTTCGACTTCGACAAGATTCCGCATGTCCATCAGCTTATGTACGAAAACAAGCATCAGGGTAAGATGGTGGTGCTGGTCGGCGCGACGGACAGCAAGAGCGGAAAGCAGGCATAAGCAGGGAAGGGCGGCGGAGCCCGGCTGCTGACCCTACGTTTGGGCGCAAATAACGCGGCAACCGGTGACAGATCCCCGGTTTCGTGACTAGACCATTGCAGTTCCGACCTGGAACGTGGTGCCCGAAAGCCGATGTTCGTCCATCCCGCCCTCGACAAGTTCACGAAGCTGGCCCGGCAGGAACACCCGGAGCCATCGCTTTTCGAGCTGTCGCTGCTGCTGGCCGAAGGGCTCGGCTGCCAGTTCGATCCGGATAGTTGCCGGGCCGGAATGGACCGGCTGGAAAAAGGCCTCCGCGAACGGTTGGGCAATACGTCCGAGCCCCTGCTCCAGCTCCGCATACTCGCCCGGTATCTGGCTGGAGAGGAAAAGTTCAGCGGCAACCGCGAGCGCTACTACGAAACCGACAACAGCTTTCTCCCCCGTGTTCTGGAAACCCGGCAGGGCATTCCCATTTCGCTATCAATCATCTCGATCGAGCTCGGACGGCGTATGGGGCTAGCCATCAGGGGTGTGGGCCTGCCGGGACACTTCGTATGCAGCCATGAGGCGGCTGGCCGCATTTTCTATTTCGATCCGTTCCATGGATGGAAAACGATTACCCGCGACGAATGTGTAAATCTCGTCCAGCGGCTGTTCGGGCCCGGCTTCGAGGTGACGGACGACTGCTTCCGGCCGTGGAGCAATCGCCTCATCATCGAACGCTCGCTCCGTAACCTGAAAGGCGTGTACCTTTCACGGGGCGACCTGGAGTCGGCCCTGAAGGCGGTCGAGTTCATTCTCGCCGCGATGCCTGATCAGGGAAACGAAATTCGCGACCGGGGCCTGCTGCGCGCCCGGCTCGGCAAATATGGCCTCGCTTACGAAGACCTGCTCCGGTATCTGGAGCTTTCGCCCGGCGCCCCCGACCTGCCGCAGATCCAGCGGGAACTGGTCCGCGTGAAAAGGCAGATGGAGACGGTGAACTGACCGTCCTATATCCCCAGCGCCTTGGCGATGATCTCCTTCATGATCTCCTGGGTGCCGCCGCCAATGGGAATAAGGCGTACGTCGCGGGAGATACGTTCCACCAGTGTCTCGCGCATGTACCCCATGCCACCGAAGATCTGGACCGCCTCGTAGCAGACTTCCTGCGCTATCTCGGCGGCGAAGTTCTTTGCCATGGAGACCTCGCGAACGATGTATTCGCCCTTCTGCATCCTGTCGGCGCACTGGTAGGTGATGGATTTCGCAGTAAATACCCGGGTCGCCATGTCGGCCAGCTTGTGGCGCGTCACCTGGAAACCGGCGAGGGTCTTGCCGAACGCCTTGCGTTCTCTCGCATAGGAAAAGGCCTCGTCGAAGGCTATCTCGGCCAGTGCATAGGCTTGCACGGCGAGCGAGATCCGCTCGCCCTGGAAGTTCTTCATGAGCTGGACGAAACCGGTGCCTTCGGCGCCGAGGCGGTTCGCCACCGGAACACGTACATTGTCGAATGAGAGCTCTCCGGTATCTGACGCCCGCCAGCCGGTCTTCTTCAGGGACCGCGAGACGGTGAAGCCAGGCATGCCCTTTTCGACGAGGAAAAAGGTAAGGCCACCATGCGGATCGGGACCCGTCCGGGCCAGCACAGATACGTAGTCGGCCCGGACGCCGGAGGTGATGAATATCTTCGCGCCGTTAAGGACATAATGGTCGCCGTCTCTTTCAGCTTTCGTCTGGATCCCGGCCACGTCGCTGCCAGTACCTGGCTCGGTGATCGCCAGGGCGGATATCTTGTCGCCGGCGAGCACGGGTGGGATGAAGCGCTTTTTCTGCTCCTCAGTTCCCAGATACAGGATGGGAGGCAGGCCGATGCCGAGGGAGCCCAGCCCCACAACGACTCCGGTGCTTCCACCCCGAAGCAGTTCCTCGGTCATCACGATGCTGTGGAAAATATCGCCGCCCCCGCCACCGTACTGTTCCGGCAGCATCGCGCCCAGAAGACCTGCCTTGGCGGCTTTACGGTACAGCTCGCGGTCGAAGGTCTCCGCTTCTTCCCACTCGTAGGCGTGGGGAGCGATCTCTTCCTTGGCAAAGCGGGCGCAGGTGGCCCGGAACTGGCGATGAGAATCGTTGAAGTAACGGTCAAAAAAACTGCTGTCCATGTGCGTCTGTCCTCCCGGATTGGCTGCTGCGGGGCGGTGCGAGGTTAAGCCGCTTCCATGGAAAAGGGCAAAGCGAAAGGCACCTGCTGAGGCTGATTCAGCCATAGAAATCCCCTGATGATAAGGGCCTGCGGCTGCGGGGAGAGCCTGGTTGCCGCCTTATGGCGGGCGGGCTATTGCGTCAGGCTGGGACTGGCGATGGGGCTGGCCCGCCGCTGCGGAGGAGAAGACTCATGGCAAAGGTGATCGAGGTTTTCGAGAAGGCCACAGGGAACAGGCTGGGTGAGGTTCCCGCCCGGACCGTGGAAGAATGCCGCGAGGCGGTAAAGCGCGCACGCTCGGCACAGAAGATCTGGGCGAAAAAGTCCTACGAGGACCGGGGCCGGATCATGCTCCGGTTCCGGGATGCACTGCTCGACCGGATTGACGAGACGGCAAGGCTCCTGTCTCAGGAAAACGGCAAGACGCTCCAGGAATCGGTGATGATGGAGATCATGCCGATTGCCGATCTGGCAACCTATTTCGCCAGGAATGCCGGACGCATCCTGAGTCCGAAGAAGATTCCGCTTCACCTGTTTCTCCACCGGGCATCCTATGTCCATTACAAGCCGCGAGGGGTGCTGCTTCTCATCAGCCCGTGGAACTTCCCGTTCACGATCCCGACGGGCGAGGTGATCATGGCACTCATGGCGGGTAATGCCGTGGTCCACAAGCCGGCATCGCTCACGCCGCTCATCGCGCTCCATACGCGCAAGCTGTTCGATGAAGCCGGACTGCCGCCGGATATCTACCAGGTCGTCACGGCTCCGGGCCGCACGGCCATGGAGATGGTCGGGATGGGCGTGGACTTCGTCTCGTTTACCGGTTCCACCGAGACCGGCAAGGCCATCGCCGCGGAAGCGGGGAAATACCTGATCGAGACGACGATGGAACTGGGGGGCAAGGATCCGGCGATCGTCTGCGAAGACGCCAACCTCAATCAGGCGGCGAACTCGATCGTGTTCGGCGCCCTGGCCAATTCGGGCCAGGTCTGCGCTTCCATTGAACGGGTCTACGCGGTGGGCAAGACATACGAACCTCTCGTCGAGAAAATCGTCGAGCGCGTGAAACGTCTCCGGCAGGGGAACCCGCTGGACGAGGTGGACGTGGGGGCCATGACCGACGAGGGGCAGCTCAAGATCATCGAGCAGCAGGTGGACCGTGCCCGTGAGCAGGGTGCCGTGATCCACACCGGTGGCAAGCGTCCTGACGGTCCCGGCCTGTTCTATCCCCCGACCGTTCTCACGAACGTAACCGAGACAATGGACGTGATCGCCGAGGAGACCTTCGGACCGGTCATACCGGTTATGCGGGTGGAAAGCATCGACGAGGCCATCGAGAGGTCGAACAACTCCCGTTATGGACTGGACGCCTATGTGTTTACCCGTGACCGCAAGCGTGGGCGGCAGATTGCCGAACGCCTCGATGCGGGCACCGTGCAGGTGAATGACTGGCTCCCGACCCACGCGGCACCGGAAACGCCGTGGGGCGGCGTCAAGGAGTCAGGCATTGGCCGGGTGCATGGGGATGACGGCTTGCGGCACCTGTGCGAGGCCTATCACGTGAACTATGACCGGACACCCATGCCCGACCGGCTGCCGATCTCCTACCCGTATTCGAAGCAGGCATACCGGATGATCTCCGGGGCGACGAAGGCACTATACGCTTCGTCACTGACCGATCGGGTCCGTGCGGTGCGGGATCTCTTCGGAGCCTGACCGGCAGCCTTTTCTATGAACGGCGTCAAGGCAGCCAGAGAGATGGCCGGGAGGCCGTATGTGTCCGGGCTCCTGGAACTGCTGGCGGGTTATCGGCCGGCCCATCCGGCCGAGGAACGTTCCCTGGAACGTATCCTTGATCTTCTGGCAGGCGTGGACCAGCCATTCTCAAGAGATACATATGCTCCTGGCCATATCACGGCGAGCGCGTTTCTCGTTGATCGCAGCGGACGCGGGACGGTTCTCCTTCATCATGTGAAACTGGGGATATGGGTTCAGCCGGGCGGGCATCTGGAACCGGGCGATGCCGGTCCGGCTGAAGGTGCGCTTCGTGAGGCTGCCGAAGAGACAGGCCTGGCCGGACTCGAACTGGCAGCGGATGCGCCCCGGCCGTTCGATCTGGATGTGCACGACATTCCGGCACGCGGTAGCGAGCCGGCTCACGCACATCACGACCTGCGTTATCTGGTCATGGGCGACATGAGAGTTCCGGTTTCCGCTCCTGACGGGGAAGCCCCGCGCGTGCGGTGGTTCTCGTGGGACGAGGCATTTGAACTTCCTCTGGATTCCAATCTGAGACTGGGACTGGAAAAGGCCCGCCTGTATGTGGCGAAAGCACGATGAGCGACAGCACAAAGTCCAATCCGAATAGCGGTGTGGCGCGGTGGATTTTTGTCCCGATCGTGCTCGCCTCGCTGCTTGTGGCCTGGTTCGGATACCGGAATATCTATCTGCGCCGGGTAGCCGCCTCCTATGTCGGTAACGATGTCTTCTATGCCGGAGGACCGCAGGGCGTCATTCCCGAATGCGGCCCAGATGGACGTTTTGCTGGCCTCAAGACAGCTGCCGAGACCGGTCCAGCGGGTACCGTGATCGACCGGGGCGCGCCGCTCCTCGTCATTCGCAACCAGCCGGACAGTGCGGACTGGTTCCTCGTCCGTACCCGTGATGGCCAGGAGGGCTTTGTTCACAGGGCCTGTGTCTTCCGGTCCGCGGAAATGGCCTGTGCAAATCCCCGTGGCGTTGACGGTTTCTGCTGGGCGAGAACGGGACTCCCCCCGCGTCAGTAATGAACGCCTGCCGGGCTTGTGCAATCTGGCTTTTGCTGATACCTGCCTGCGCGGCGTTGGTGCCGACGTACCCGTCACTGTGCCGGGATGTCCCCTGCTTTGACCGGTCGCCGTATCCTGGCGGAAAAATCCGCCGGACGGGCGGGTTCGCCCCGGCAGCAGGGGGCGAAAGCACGAGGCTTTGCGATGCGGATGGTGCTGTCGAGTGTGGGCTCCACAGGGATCTCTGGTTCGAGGTTGAGCCGCTGTCCGGCTTTGCCGGTCCGGTATTCAGGGTGGATCACTATGTTTCGGGTATTGCCTGCCGGACTGAAAAGGATCTGGAGTGGCGGCTGCTGACGGACCGGGATGGGCCGTTATTGCCTGCCGGAATCGATCCTGAGCCGGCAGAGGCACCGGCCGCCGATGATGCTCGCCACTGTGGGAGGTGGATCATCCGGTTCCCGGGGGCGGACACCCTGAGTGCGGATACCGTTCTGGAGGCCACGGACGTGCCTACCGGCAGAGCGGTCCGTTTTTTCTGGACCGGGGCGGAGCTTACGCGGTAACAGGCGCGTTGCCTTTGGCTGGCACCGGTTGTTCCATGGCGAGAACAGCCCGGACAGATACCAGCGCCATTACCGGTGCGATCTGGGACATCAGCCGGTAGAGCGTCACCGGCACCTGTTCCCCCGTCGGCCAAGGTGATACCTGGAATGCGCCCAGGAGGCAGAGGAGAAACAGCCCGGTAGTCGCCATGATGGCCCGGTTCATCCGGTCGAGTTGGCCCCTCCGCCATGCAAAACCGGCCGCCAGAATCGTGATCCAGATGGGTATTGAGGCGCGGTCGGGCCGGAGCAGCAGTTCGGCCAGCATCTGTCCGGCATGGGTCAGCCACCGGCCGATATCAAACAGCCCGGCTCCCGTCACGAGGCGGTAGAAATAGGGTTCGGTGGCCTCGGCGCTCCATTCCATGGTCATGCGGAGCCAGGGGGCCGCCACTGCCACGGCAAAAATCCCGCAGCCGGCGGTGGTCTGCATTCCCCGGCTCAGCCATTCCCGGTCACTGCCACCGAGAGTCATGCCGATTGGAATAAAGGCGATGGCCCACATGAGCCCGTCGAATTTTGTGGCGGCAGCCAGCCCCAGCGTTGCCGACCCGGCGGCGAGATAGAGGAGCCGGAGCTGGCCGGTTTCAGCCCTCACGGAGCAGACGGCCGATACCAGGACCAGAAACCCGACAAGAATATCGGCGGTGCCGCTCCGTATGCAGGATTCATGAATCAGGTGATAGGCCGGTGTCAGTCCCCATGCGGCCACTACGAGCAACGATACGGGCGACTGGCGGGCATGCCACCAGAGGACATACAGGGTCGCCGCGAACGCGCAGATACAGATCCAGGCGAGGATGGACGGAGACCAGTATCCGAGAAGGGTGGCCGCCTCGACCGCCAGCAGCGGCAGCAGGGCAGGGTAGTCGGCATGCGGTATCAGGAAATCCGGATTGTGGAGTTCGTCGGCATGGGTTCCGCGCTCGAACAGCACGTGTGCCTTGAACGCCCAGATCACGCGGCCGTCGTAGGAGGCGAGCGGCAGCCGGGCGGCCGACCACGTGTGGATTGCCACCAGAGCAAGAACAAGCGCAAGGCCGGTCCCGGCGAGAAGCCGCATGTTCAGCCGGCGCATTCGTTGATCACTCCCGGCGCGGTTTCAGTCTGGCGCTCCTTGCGGCAGTCGGTGACAGTCCGGCGGTATACAGGCCGTGGGTAGAGGAGCGCGGCCGTGAGGTAACGGGGTACATTGCGCTCGGCAGTGGCGCTTTCCTCGGGATAGATCCAGTGAAACTCCCGCACTCCCTCATTCCGGCTGATGCTGAACTGGTCGAACCGGCTCCGTTCGCGCGCGTCCAGCCCCCGGAAATGCCATTCGACTTCGGCTTCAGCGGGAGGCATACCCGCATAAGTCTCCACCAGCCGGATTTCCCTTTGAAAGACCCAGTATGTTTCGGCGGCTCCGCCCATTACTACTGCCAGAAGCAGCAAAATCAGCGGAAGCGGCAGCGAATCTGGCGGCGTTGAGGGGCTCATGGGGTCTCCACGCCGGGCTCCCTTACATCCGGGATTCGCGACGTCGATTCAGGACACAAAAGGCTTGATGGAGATATGCCATATCGGCGGTCCGGGTGCGAGGGAAAGACGGTCAGGCGCTGGGGCGGGCCGCAGGGGAATCGGACCGGGAGTTCATGTCGACCCGGTGGATCTGCAGCACTCCCTTGATCTTTCTCAGTTCCTTGGTGACGTTCTGGAGTTGCTGGAGATTCTGGACTTCCAGGTCGAATGTGGCGACGGCCTTCTTCTCGATCGTCGTGAACACTTCGCACCTGTTCAGGTTAACCCCGAGATTCGCAATGGTCTGGGTAAAAAGGGCCAGCATGCCGGGCTTGTCCACGCAGACTACCTCTATACGCACCGGACGGGTGGGCCGCGCTCCGTCGGCCCATTCGACGGCGATCTTGCGTTCCGGAATCATCTCATAGACCGCCTCGCAGTCGGACCGGTGGACGGTGATCCCGCGGCCGCGGGTGATGAAGCCGGTGATCTTGTCGCCGGGCAGCGGCGAACAGCACTTGGCGTACCGGACCAGCACATCGTCGTGCCCCTGCACGCGCACACCGCGAGCCTTGGCTTCGGCTGTCCCGCCGACAGTCCGGAAGGCATTGAACAGCTTTTTGAACGAGTTCTCGGCTGGCCGGGGCGCCGGCCGCTTGTCGGGCGGTAGCAGGTGCTCGACAACGCGGGGTGCGCCGATCGTGTCGTAGCTGATGGCGATGAGCAGCTTGTCCGCATCCCTGAACCCCAGCTTGTCGGCTGTCCGGGCCAATTCGGCCTTGTCCATGGACTGGAGCGGAATCCCGTGCTTCTGGAGTTCACGGTCCAGAATGTCACGGCCGATCTCGATTGCACGGCTCCGCTCCTCGGTCCGGAAATACTCGCGCAGTTTTGACCGTGCCCGGGCGGTCTTGACCACCTGGAGCCAGTCCTTCGAGGGCCGGTGGTTCTGACGCGTCTGCACGGTCACGATGTCGCCGTCGCGGAGGGGGGTTTCGAGCGTCACGATGGCGCCATTCACCTTGGCCCCGATGCACTGCAGCCCCACGTCCGTATGGATCGAGAACGCGAAGTCGATCGGCGTCGCTCCCTTGGGGAGCATGCGGACGTCACCCTTGGGAGTGAATACGTAAACCTCGTCGGGAAACAGGTCGAACTTGAGCGACTCCATGAACTCACCGGAGTCGGAAATGTCCTTGCCCGCCTCGACCATGTTGCGGAGCCACGAGAACTGTGCCGCCGCCGCGCCCGCCTGCGCGGTGCCGCCTTCCTTGTAGAGCCAGTGCGCGGCGACACCGTGTTCGGCAACCTGGTGCATCTGCTGGGTGCGGATCTGGATCTCGACTGGCTGCCCGCCGGGCGTGATGAGTGTCGTGTGCAGCGACTGGTAAAGGTTCGGTTTCGGAAGCGCGATGTAGTCCTTCAACCGTCCAGGCACCGGTGTATACAGGGAATGGACGATACCCAGGGTTTCGTAGCATTCGCGTACGGTGGTCACGATGGTCCGGATGGCGATGATGTCGTAGATCTCGTCAAGGTCCACGCGGCTGTCGTGCATTTTCCGGAAGATTGAGTACAGGTGCTTGGCCCGGCCGTAAACATCGGCGGTGATATTGGACTCAGTCAGCTTGGCACGAACCTGTTCGGCCACCCGGTCCACGATTTTGGAGCGTTCCTTCTGCTTGGCCTCGACCTGGGTCTTCAGCTCCGCGTAGACCTCCGGCATCATCACCTTGAACGAGAGGTCCTCCAGCTCTGACTTGATCCACTGGATACCCAGCCGGCTGGCGATCGGCGCGTAGATGTCGATGGTTTCTTCGGCCACCCGGATGCGCTTTTCGGGCTGGAGGAAGTCGATGGTCCGCATGTTGTGGAGCCGGTCGCACAGCTTGACCAGGATGATCCGCAGGTCCTTGCTCATCGCCATGACCATCTTGCGGAAGCTTTCGGCCTGGCGTTCCTCGCGGTTACGGAACTGGACCTTGGCGAGCTTGGTCACGCCGTCGACGAGATAGGCCACCTCCTCGCCAAACATTTCCCGTATCTCGTCAATGGTGGCGAGGGTGTCTTCCACGGTGTCGTGCAGCAATCCCGTGGCAATGGTCGGTATATCGAAATGGAGATCCGCCAGCAGGCCGGCTACTTCAACCGGATGGGTCAGGTACGGCTCACCGGACGCCCGGACCTGGCCCTTGTGAACCTTGGCCGTAAAAATGTACGCCCGCTGGAGCAGGGAGATGTCGGCCTTTGGATGGTAGGCCTGAACCTTCTCCACGATGTCATTGAACCTGAGCACGGCGTCCTGTCCCCGCGCACACCGGCCGGGGCTCCGCAACGTCCCAATTCCATAGGGAAATCACGGCCAACTACCAATATAACGCATGTACAGGTGCCGGACCACGGGTGCGAAAAGGCGATGGGCGGCCTTCCGGCAGGAATATGCTACGGTGCCGCCGAAACGCCGGGAAAGGGGATTTGATGCTTCAGGCGATCCGGTCATGGCATGACCGGCAGATAGGGGAAATCGAAGGGGACCGGGTGCTGCGTTATTACGGCGCGGCGCTGGCATCTGCCAATACCATTACCTGGTTTCACTGGGCCTTTGTGCGCCGGGGGCTGGAAGACACCCTGGGCCCCAAGGCCATGGCGCTCTGCTGGCCGTTCTGGGAAAACTGTCATGAGTTCCGACCTTTTCAGTTGGACACGCTGCATCTGCTGCTCTGGGGGTATGCCGCCCTGACCGTGGCCGTCGGCGCATTTTTTGTGACCGGCAAGGTGCGCTGGGGGTACTGGGGCCTCGTGCTGGTGACGGCGCTCAGGCTGTTCATCCTGTTCCAGGATTTCCGGCTCAGGGCAAACCAGCACTACATGGCCAACTGGGTGACGCTGGCGTATCTGGCGTTCCCGGCCCGGCGGGTGCTGATACCTCATCTGCTGGTCTGGATCTATTTCTGGGCCGGAGCCCTGAAGCTCGACCGCGAATGGTTCACCGGTGCGGCACTCTACAAGAAAGACAAGCTCTGGGTGCCCGACGCGCTCATCCCGGCGAGCTGCGTGTACGTGGTTGTGATGGAGATGGTTCTTGTGTTCGGGATATACGCCCGGCGCGCATGGCTTTTCTGGGTGACGTTCGCCCAGCTTGTGGTCTTTCACATTTTCTCATGGCCGATTGTCGGGCTTTTCTACCCGATGCTCATGTTCTGTCTCATCAGCATCTTCCCGCTTGGCCGGCTGATGTCGCCGGCCGGACAGTGGCCAACGCTGAAGCCGCTGGTTCCGAAGGAGTACCGACTGGCCGCTGTAATGCTGCTGGGCGGATTCGGCTTCTTCCAGGCAATACCCTACGCGTTTCCGGGCGATTCGGCCGTGACGGGCGAAGGGCGCCTGTTCGCGCTCCACATGTTCGACGCGCTGGTAGAGTGTGATGCGACGGCCGTCATCCGGTTCGAAAACGGCGAGACGAAACCAGTACCTGTCAATCAATATGGGCGAAGGCTCGCCCGGCGGATCCGCTGCGATCCTGTCGTCCATTTCAGTATCGCCCGGCACCTGTGCCGCCAGATCAGGGAAAGGCCCGGCGCGATAGATCTCGATTACACGCTCCGGTCGAAACGGACGTCTGATCCTGATCTGAGCGAAGTCATGGCCATTGAAAACTTCTGTGCTGCGGACCTGACCTATGACCTGTGGCGGCCGAACAGCTGGATACAGAAGTAGCCGTAAGGGATTACACACCGGATGGAAACCAGTCCAGACAGTTTCGGCGCTCGCCGGGTTGCGGTCTGGATAGGTTTCGGCACGCTGATCGGGATTGCCTGCGGCCTCTCATCGGCGGTTTTCCTGTTGCTGCTGGACCTTGCAACCCATTTTCGTAATGGCCACCGGTGGATAGTCTGGACGCTCCCGGTGGCAGGTCTTGGGATCGGCTGGATCTACGACCGGTGGGGGAGGCGGGTCCGGGCGGGCAGCAATCTGGTTCTGGATACCATTCACGGGGCCGAGGCAGGAATCCCCACCCGCATGGCGCCGATGGTACTCGTTGGAACCGTGCTGACGCACCTGTTTGGCGGGAGTGCAGGGCGTGAAGGTACCGCCGTACAGATGGGTGGAAGTCTCGCCGACCGGATCGCCATCGGGTTCAAGGTAAGGGGACCGGTGCGGGCGGAACTGATCGCTGCCGGTATGGCCGGCGGTTTCGGCAGCGTGTTCGGAACTCCGCTGGCTGGCGCGATATTCGGGATTGAGGCGGCGGCCATTGGCCGTCTGCACTGGGCCGCGCTGGTGCCGGGGCTGGTGGCTGCGCTGGTGGGTGACCGGGTGGTTCACTGGCTCGGCATCGCCCATACCCACTATCCGCGTCCGGAGGTGTGGACCTTGGGCCTGGTGGAACTGGGCAAGTGGATGCTCTTTGCGCTGCTGATGGCGGGGGCGGCGCTCCTGTTCGTGGAACTGACCCAACGGCTGAAGGCCAATCTGGAAAAGCGGTTGCCCTTGCTTCCGTGGAGGATGTTCGCCGGCGGCGTGGCGGTGGTCATGTTGTGGCAACTCGTGGGGACCGATGACTATCTGGGGCTCGGTATTCCGGGAATTGTGAGTGCCTTCTCGGCACCGCCGCCCGGCTGGGAGGTGTTTCTCCTGAAGATCCTTTTCACCGCAGTCACGCTTGCGTCGGGATTCCTGGGCGGCGAGGTGACACCGCTCTTTTTCATCGGAGCGACACTCGGCGCGGCGGCCTCGGGCTGGCTTGGAATTCCGCAGGAACTGGCCGCCGGGGTGGGACTCGCCGCCGTGTTTGCTGCTGCGGCTAACGCCCCGATTGCGCTGTCGGTGATGTGTATCGAACTGCTGGGTCTCAATATGTTCCCGCATGTGCTGATTGTTTGCGGCCTTGCCTGGATACTGACCGGGCACCGCGGCATTTATTCTTCCCAACGGGTATTCCGCCGGAAGCTGACCTTCCGGGCAGAACCTGCACGTCCCCGTCTTGGCGAACTTCCATAACCGCCGTCATTTAAGTTCCCGATTTTAGTTGAGTTTATCCGGGTATTTTGGGTACCTTAGGGGTTGCTTGGCAGCGCTGTTCCGGATTCTGGTCGAGGGCTCCCCGACGGCCGCGCTGCTGATGGTCAGGTTTCATTGAAACGGCTCAGAGTTCCGGCGATTCCGCTGGCAGCAGTGGCGCTTTACACCGCTGCTGCGGTTCTGCTCGCCAAGGGATGGATTGCCCCTAGCCGCCCGGGCGTGCCTGCGCTGCTTGTAGGTGCGGCCGCCGCGCTGATCGTGGCGGGCAGGCTATATGGTCCCCGGAAAATTGACGCCTTGCAGGGTTCGATCGTCGCCTCGGTCTATTTTCTCGTCATCTGGTGGACTGGCGGCGTGGCAGCCTCGCCGCTGGCACCGGGCCTGCTGCTTCTGCTCGCTGGCATGTCAATGGCGATCTCACCGCTGGCGGCGACCGTGGCAGGCCTGTCGGTGGCGGGGCTGGATGCGGTGGAGCGCTTTGGATCGGGAGCTTTTCCCGCCGAGCTGGACCGGTTCGTCGGCAGATTGCTGTTCATCCTGATCGCCACGGCGGGGCTGGGGGCGTTGCTCCGGTTCGAGCGCCGCCGCCGCGAGCATCTGGAAGGCATTGTCCAGAGTCTCCGTCAAGGGCGGGAAGCACTTGTGAAAGGCTCGTTGCTGGACGAGGCTCCCGAGGCCGAGGGTATTGAGTCGCGGCTTGCCGGTGATATCAGCGGGCTGTCTCGTGATCTCGAAGAATCCCTCTATTCCATCTGTGACCGTGTCGGCCGGCTTCTGAAAAGCCGTACTATTGCCCTGTACCTGAAGGCTCCAGGTGGCGATACGTTGCGCCTGAGAGAGGCCGTATCGGTGGTTGACATCGATCCGTCCAAGGAGGTCCGTCCGGGCGACGGCCCTGTGGGCTGGGTGCTCCAGTACGGAAAACCGCTTCGCGTAGGGGCACAGGAACTGGCCCGCATACCGCTCCCGTACTACGCGGGGAAGACGCCCTGCGGGTCATTCGCCGCAGTTCCGGTGCTGGACGGGGACACCGTTTGCGGCGTCATCGCCGCCGATGCGGTGGAGCCCGATACCTTTGGCGAGGACGATCAGAAAATACTGGAACTGGGCGCCGCGCAGGTGATGGAAGTGATCGGTTCGGCGCAGGCGCTTCGGAAAGTGATGGAACAGAAGCGCGAATTCGAGGGTTTGTACCGGTTCAGCACCGCGCTTGGGTCAACCATACAGGAAGGCGAATTGGCCGTCCGTCTGGAAGCGGCCATTAGGGAGATCATTCCTGCCGATCTTTTTATCCTGGCCCTGCGCCGTGAGCCTGACGGCATTCTCGAAATCGTGCATGCGGCCGGTGCGGCGGGGCTCGGAAGCCTCAAGGTGGAGCCCCAGTCGCGTCTCGGCTGGATCGCCGAGACCGGCCATACGCTCGCCTACTCCCGCAAAAGCGGCGTCGATCCGTCGCAGCCGCTTGCCTTCAGGAGGGAAAAACTCCCTTCCTGCGAAGTGCTGGTCGGTGTCCCGCTTCCGACTCCGCATGGCGTGGGCGGTGTCCTTGTCGCTGGCTGCCGGAACCGGGACAGGCTGAAGCCCTATGAGGTTCACCTCGTGGAAGTGCTTGGCCGCCAGGCTGCCTACGCTTTCGAGAACGCCCGGCTTTACAAGCGGATGGAGCAACTCGCCACGACCGACGGACTCACGGGCTTGTGCAATCACCGTCATTTCCAGGAACGGATCACGGTGGAGCTGGAGCGTGCCCAGAGGTCGGCCCAGCCGTTATCGCTAATCCTTCTTGATATAGACCATTTCAAGAAGGTGAATGACACATACGGCCATCCATGCGGAGACGAGGCAATCCGGCGGCTGGCCGCCGTGCTTCGAAATCAGGCTCGCCAGATCGATCTTGCCGCCCGTTATGGCGGGGAGGAGTTTGTCCTGCTGCTTCCGGATACTCCGGCCTCCGGGGCGAAGGCGGTTGCCGAACGGATACGCAACGAGTTCCAGAAGGAAACATTTTATGGACCCGGCGGCGAAGCTTTCCAGGCCACAGTTTCGCTGGGACTGGCCGTTTATCCGCGGGACGCAAAAAAGAAGGCGGACATCATCGACCGGGCTGACAAGGCACTGTACCATGCCAAACGAACGGGACGGAACCGGCTCGTCGAGTACGGGGCGATTGAGGCACTGACGGATGCGCCAGCCGCCCTGGGGTTAGTGGCCGCGCCGCAGGCGCGGGCACGATAGGAGTGTTCCGCATGCGATTGCTGTGGACGGCAGTCTTCGTAATCCTGCTGGTTGCTCCTGTGCAGGCCCAGATGGTCTCCTACAGTTCAGATTCACTCGGTTTCAGCGTGGAAATTCCTGCCGGTTTTGACACCAGCAAGGTGACGAAGCGGGCGGGTTCCGAACTGATCCTTTGGGCTGACGGCCGCCGCCTGCTGGTGTTGCGCCAGTCGCAGGATAACCCGCTCGCCGCACAGTTCGATACGTTTCTGAAGGTGAACCTCTCGTCCCTGAAGGGTGCCAAGATGTCCGATACCCGGTCGGGTGCGGACTTCGCCGATGCTGTCGTGCTTTATCAGGGGGCCGGAGGTGAAATGGCGGGAGTATTTGC
Source organism: Deltaproteobacteria bacterium (assembly GCA_026129095.1). Lineage (NCBI taxonomy): Bacteria > Pseudomonadati > Myxococcota > Myxococcia > Deltaproteobacteria bacterium. Next base: position 17,606 of record JAHCIT010000006.1, on the reverse strand, counting down.
CGGCCGGCCTGTTGCACCTGGCGCGATGATGTTCGCCATGACCGGGCTCCCGGCAAAGAATACGCAGGTCATTAATAGTGTGCGGGAAAAGTTCCGTGCCGCTACCTTTCAGACCGAAACCGTCTCGCAGGCCCACATCGACTACTGCAACCTGGGGCTCGACACCCGGGATGATGCAAAGGCCGAGCTTCTGCTGAAACGGTGCATCGAACTCCCACGTGCCCAGCCCGAGGCGTTCCGTCGGCTCGGTGCCATCCAGATGAAGTTCGGCCGGGAAACCGAGGCCCTTTCCACCTTCGAGGCGGCCCGAAAGGCCTATACCCGCGATCCGCTGATTCTCGGTGACATGGCCCGGCTACTTATCTCTGCGAAGGATCCAAATATCCGCGACCCTTACCGGGCGGCGAGTTTGTCCGAACTTGCCTCGGCAGCGACCCGCCAGCAGGATCCACAGGTGGAACTGACGCTTGCCGAGGCACTACTGCTTTCCACCCGCTGCGAAGAGGCCGCGGCTGCCGCCCAGCGTGTCGCTTTTCTACCGGGAATTGGTGCTGCTGAGGAGTCCAGGGCCGCGCAGCTTCGCGCCCGCGCCTTGGACCCTTCCCAGTGCAAGCCGGGAAGGTAATCCCACCCACTTGATGCAGCCGGTTCGTCCGGTCATAGAACGGTCGGAGCGCCGGACCGCCAGGACTGACAGTGCCGTCAGCCGCCGGGATTCCTGCGCGGAGCCCCCATGTCCTATGATCTTATCATCATCGGTGGCGGCGTAAACGGCTGCGGCATCGCCCGGGATGCGGCCATCCGGGGGATGAAAGTCCTGCTCGTCGAAAAGCGCGATTTCTCGTCCGGAGCCACCGGCGGCTGCAGTGGCATGATCCACGGTGGCGCACGTTACATGCTCTACGACATCCAGACGACGAAAAAGTCCTGTGTCGATTCCGGCTATATCCAGAAGTGCGCCCCGCACATGCTGTTCCGCATACCGTTCCTCATTCCCGTCTCGCGCCGGAGCTTCGCCAGCCGGGTCATGGCCGAGGCGATGGAAACCTATTTCGAGGGATACGACCTCTTCCAGCCCTACAAGAACGGCAAGAAGCATACGCGTCTGAATCGTGAAGAAGTGCTCGCGATCGAGCCGGGCCTTGCCCGGTCGGTGGACGGGGCCGTCACGATGGACGAATACGGTATCGATCCCTTCCGGCTTTGCGCGGCGACCGCGCTTTCGGCGGCTGAGCACGGCGCCGTGATCCGGAACCATACGGAACTGCTCACATTCCTAAGAGACGGCGATTCAGTGACTGGCGTCCGGCTGGAGGACCATCGCACAGGCCGGATCTATGAGGAGAAGGCGAAGGTGGTTTTCATCGCCTGCGGCCCTTGGAACCCGGACGTACTGGCGAAGGCAGGGGTCGGCCTGAGGCTCCGCAAGGGAAAAGGCGTTCACCTGATTCTCGACAGGCGCGTCGTGAATACGGGGATTCTCTGCGATGCCGCCGACGGCCGCCAGATTTTTATCATCCCCCATGATAATGGTGCGATCGTCGGAACCACGGACGATGATTTCTACGGCGATCTCGACAACCTCACCGTTACCGAGGACGAAATCGAATACCTGCTGGAGGGTATCGCCCGTTCGTTTCCACAGGTGCGGGAAGCCCGCGTGACGCGCGTAATGGTGGGTGTCCGGCCGACCTTGTGGGCATGGCACAAGAACGAGGACAAGCTCTCGCGTGACCACCGGATCGTGGATCACGGCATCAGGGACGGTGCACGAAACCTGCTGTCTATGTCGGGTGGAAAGCTCGCCGCTTACCGGATCATGAGCGAGGAGGCCGTGGACGCGGTGGAAGCAGCCATCGGCCGCGGCCATGTTCCCTGCCGGACACATGAAGTGCCGCTGGCTGGCGGCGAGCGGGAACTGAATCTTTCCGAGCTTGCCGCAAAAGGGCCGCTACCGGAATTCGCGCTCGGCCGTATCCATTTCCGGCACGGGGCGCGGGCGGAGAAGATCGTGGAGATTTCGCAGGAGGAACCGGGGCTTCAGTCGCTGGTCTGCCCCTGCGAGCCTGTGACAGGTGCCGAAATTGCTTACGCCTGCCGGACCGAATGGGCGTCAAAGCTGTCCGACGTCCGCCGCCGCACACGGCTTGGTACAGGCCCCTGTCAGGGAATGCGCTGCTCGCAGGCGGCCTCCTGCATCCTCGCCCGGGAGCACCGGCTAACGGGCGCCCGGCAGCTTGAAGAACTCCGGGATTTCGTCGCCAACCGCTGGAAAGGGAAGTTCCCGGTGCTGGAAGGGGAGCAACTTGCCCAGGAAGAACTTCACCAGGCGAATCACTACTGCACGCTGAATCTCACCGCCGCCGTCCCGCCCGCAGGACTGTTCGAAGAGTGGCGCCGGGCAGCAGTGGCGCCGGAATCCGGAGAGAACCTCGCCGCACATGGCTGAAAAGCACGCCGATGTCGCCGTATTGGGTGGCGGGCTGGCCGGTTCGCTTGCCGCCTGGATCGCAGCCCGCTCAGGCCGCCGGGTGGTGCTGCTTCGCCGGGGTGGGGCAGCTACGGCGGTTTCCTCCGGCGCGCTGGATCTCGTTGCCGATCCGGATACGACGTCAGCGACACCGCTTCCGAACGAAACCGGACTGGAAGTGCTTGTTGAGCGGGAGATCGCCCGTAATCCGGCGCACCTGTTCAGCCTCCTGACGTCCCGCAGCGAAAGTCCGGGGCAAAGGGCCGGACGGCTTCTGACAGCTTTTTCCCTTGCGCGCCGGGCGCTGGAAGATTGTACAGGTCTTCCGTTTGCGGGAGACGGCCGCCAGAACCTGATTGCGGTGACGCAGGCGGGTACTCTCAAGCAGACAGCCCTCCTGCAGGCGTCCATGGAACTGCCGGAAGGCGATGTGCTGAAAAGGAAGCGGGTCGGTTTCTGCGGCATCCGGGGCATACCCGGGTGGGACGGCGAACGGGCCGCTCAGGTCTTTGGGCACCTCATGTCGGCCTACAATCCGCCGCGTGTGCGCGGGTTCGACATCGAACTGGATGAATCAACCGGGTACAATGCGAACGCGCTGGGGTGCGCCTCGCTTCTTGAAGACAGCGGGATGTTCGACAGGGTGATCGAGAAAATCCGGGTGGGAGTAGGCTCGGCGACGTTCGATATCCTTGTCGTTCCGCCAGTATTCGGATTCATGCGGGCAGCGGAGTCCGTACGCCGGGCCGGCGAAAAACTGGGATGCCGGGTGGCGGAATCGGTTTCGTCTGTCCCATCGGTGCCCGGTGTGCGGCTTCAGCTGGCGCTGGACCGGGCGCTTTCGGCAGCCGGAGTGGAGACGATCCACTGCGATATCGTGAAGGGGGAAATCGGGGGCGGGGTGGTTTCAGGCGTTGCTGTCAGGAAAAACCCCGGTGAACCGGAAGAAGTCATCCGGGCCAATGATTTTGTGCTGGCGACGGGCAAGTTCGCGGGCGGTGGCATGATCCGTGAAAAGCGGCTCCGGGAATCGGTATTCGGCCTCCCGGTATTTCTGGATGGCCGTGAAATACTCTCTCGCCAGCCGGAGGAACTGTTCAGCCGCGCCCCGGAGGGCCCTCATCCGGCGTTCCGGGCAGGCGTGGCCGTGGGACCAGATTTACGCCCGCTGGATGGCCGGTGCCAGATGGTCGCCCGCAATCTTGTCGCTTGCGGGAATATCCTCTCGGGTTATGACTACCTTCGTGGCGGAACGGGACTCGGTGCGGCACTCCTGACGGGCTATCTTGCCGGAGAACAGCTGGCAGCCGGGAAACAGCAGGAAGGGAAACAGGCCATTGGCAGGTAGGAAGCCGCCAAAGCAGGAGGCCGCGGGTGAGGGTGTTAAGCCCTCGCGCAGGCGCGCAGGTTCACGGGCCAAGAAGCCCAGAGCGTCTTCGGCTGTTGCCGCTCTCAGGACGGCCGGAGGACGTGGCGGCCTCTCCACAGCAAAGCCGGACACACTTACATTTGCCCGCGACTGCTGGCCGTTTCTCACGATGGGCGTCCGCGACGGCGATCCGGGTATGGCACCGGAAGCAGTCCTGTTCGTGGATTCGGTGAAAAAGCTCCAGAAAGCCGTCGAGGCCGCTCGTGAAAAGAAGGTGAAGCTGACGCCTTATGGTGGCGGGTCAGGTGTCTGTGGCGGCGCAGTCCCTCTTGAGGGCAGTATCCCGGTGGACATCAAGGGGCTTAACCGCATTCTCGACCTCGACCGTGAGAGCCAGGTGGTCCATGTGGAGGCTGGAGTAAACGGCGAGCGTCTTGAGCGGTGGCTGAACCAGCAGGGATATACGCTCGGTCATTTCCCGTCCTCGATATATAGCAGCACTGTGGGAGGCTGGATTGCTGCCCGCTCTGCCGGTCAGATGAGTTCCCGCTACGGAAAAATCGAGGACATGATGGTCGGGCTGGACCTTGTGCTTCCCGACGGACGACTGGCGTCCACGCTCCCTGTGCCACGGTCGGCTACCGGACCGGACTGGAACCACCTGTTTGCTGGTTCGGAGGGCACGCTCGGTTTTGTTACCTCGGCCCGGCTCCGGGTACATCACTTCCCTGAACACCGGATATTCCAGGGATGGAGGTTCCCCGATCTCGCCAGCGGCATGGGTTACATGCGGGCGCTGATGCAGAAGGGTGTAAAGCCCGCCGTGGCCCGCCTTTATGACGAGCTGGATTCGGCTATTGCCCTACGCGGGGTGGGGCGCTCCGGCGGCGGAGGCGCTTCCGATGACCACCGTGGTCGGGATTCCGAGACGCTTCCCCGCGATAGCCTGTTCAAATCGGTTCTTTCGCTTGCCCGTGTCCAGTATCCGAGCCCGTTGCGGACCATGGTGGGGTTTGGGCTTTCGGTTCCGTCGCTCCTCAACCGGCTGACCGGGTTTATTCCGAAGCAGTGCCTGTTCATCAACCTGTTCGAGGGCCGCCAGGTGCGGACCGAGGCTGAGCACAAGATCGCCATGCGGACCGCAGCCGAATTTGGCGGACATGATCTTGGCGAAGCTCCCGCCCAGCACTGGTTCGAGAAACGGTATGCCGTGAGCTACCGGATGTCGGTCGTTTTTGACAATTTTGCCTGGGCGGACACGATGGAAGTCGCTGCCGACTGGGACCACCTGTTCGGTCTCTACTTGCGGGTAAAGGAAGCACTTTCCCGGGAAGCGATCGTCATGGCGCATTTTTCCCATGCCTACCGTACCGGCGGGTCGATTTATTTCACTTTCATGGGAGGCGGTTTCGATCTCGAAGACTGCCGTTCCCGTTACGGGCAGGCATGGCGGCTGGCGCTGGATGCCTGTCACCGTGCCGGGGGAACCTGCACACACCATCACGGAGTTGGAATCCTGAAGGCCGACGCCATGCGGACCGAGATGGGGCCGCTGGCCCGGATACTGGATGGTGCGAAAGCGGTAATGGACCCGGAGATGCTGATGAACCCCGGCAAACTGGGTTTTGGCGAGTTTGGCGGGGAAGGGGAGGTGGACCTTGGGACGGCCTGAGTTCGCCGAACCCTCATCGCGTGTCCTTGCTCTCATCCGTGACATTTTTTCGGGGGACGAGGGGATGTTCACGGCTGACCTGAACGACAGGCTCATCTACGGCCGTGACTGCATGCCGGGAGGGATGCTGGAACTCCGCCGGGGGCTACCGCCCTCACTCCCCGATGTGGTGGTGTTCCCAAGGAACGTGGACGACATTTCGCGGCTGCTCCGGATGGCCCAGCAGGAGGAGATACCGGTTACCACTTACGGCGGAGGTTCCGGTGTGTGCGGGGCGGCAGTGCCGGTGCAGGCGGGCATTACGCTCGACATCAAGCGGCTTTCCCGCATGGCTCCGGTCCGGAAGACTTCGAGCACGGTCCATGCAGAAGCCGGTGTGAACGGTGAGCGGTTCGAGCGCAATCTCCAGCGCCAAGGGTTCACGATGGGCCATTTCCCGTCGTCCATATACTGCAGCACCGTGGGCGGCTGGATTGCAGCCCGCTCGGCAGGCCAGCTCTCGACGAAATACGGCAAGATCGAGGATATGGTGGTGGGGCTGGAGGGGGTTTTGCCTACGGGCGAGATATTCCGCACGACGACGGCCCCACGTTCGGCGGCGGGGCCTGACCTGCGGCAGATCCTGATCGGCAGCGAGGGAACGCTCGCGGTGATTACGGCGGCTACGCTTGAGGTCTGGCCGCTTCCGGCCCGAAAGGAATACCAGGCGTACCTTTTCAAGGACTTTCTCGCGGGCCAGCGGGTCATCCGCGAACTGCTCCAGCGGGGCTGCCGGCCGTCGCTGCTTCGGCTTTATGATGAAGCCGACACGGCCCTGCAGGTCCAGCACCTCAAGCTGAATGTGGGCAAGGGAGCGCTGATGCTGCTGGCCGTGGAGGGTGAGAGCGAACTGGTCGACGCTGATCTCGCCGAGATCGAATCACTCGCCGGCGGCGTCGCGGTGGATCTGGGTCCGGGGCCGGTGGAACACTGGTTCGGCCGCCGCTATGGCGTTAACTACAACCTCAGCCGCATCCTGCCCAATCCGAAAATGGTCCTGGACACGATGGAGGTGGCCGCCCTCTGGAAGGATATCCCGAAGCTCTATGCCGCGGTGAAGGGGACCGTCGGAGCCCGTGCGATGCTGCTGTGCCACCTCTCTCACGCTTATGCGGAAGGCGCCTGCCTGTATTTCTCGTTCATGGGCAATTCGGGTTCGGAGGACGACCTGCTGGTGTACCGGACGCTCTGGGATGATCTCCTGGCGTCGGTTGGAGCCAGTGGGGGGACGATCTCTCATCATCATGGTGTGGGGTCGCTCAAGCAGGATGCACTCATCCGGCAGAATGGCCCGTTTCAGGAGATATTCCGCGGCATCAAGCAGGCGGTGGATCCGGCGGGGATACTGAATCCCGGCAAGCTGGGGCTGTAACAGGTGGAAGCCGAAAGGAAACGAGAACTGTGCTGATCGAATCGTTCCGAAGGGAAATCGACTACTGCACCTACTGTCCGAAGATGTGCCGGTTCGCCTGCCCGGTGGCGGAAACCGACGCACGCGAGACCTATACGCCCACTGCCAAGATGACGATGGCCTATCTGCTGAAGCAGGGTTCGGTGGAGACGAGTCCGGATCTTGCCGTCTCGTTCTTCAAGTGTACAGCCTGCGCCCATTGCAAGGTGTACTGTGACCACGAGATCAAGGTGGGGCCGGTTCTGGAGGCCGCACGGGCCGACCTGTTCGTGGCGGGGCAGACGCTGCCGGCAGCCGTGAAGCTGGCTGCAAAGGTCCGTGAGACCGGAACTCCCCATGACGTTCCGCTGGAGCCGGTTGCCGCAGGGATCATCCCTGAAAAATATCGTGGCCCGCAGGCCCGTACGGCCATCTGGCTGGGAGGGGATCTCATAGCCTCCGGCGGGGAGCGGATCCGGAAGCTGGTGGGGATACTCGATGCGGTCGGAGCGGAAAACGTGTCGGTTATCGCCGCCGGACGGCTCGACACCGGTGCAGCACTGTATCATTGCGGTGATCGCGAAGGGCTCCGTGCCCATGCGTCTGAAGTGCTGGCATCGCTCCAGGGTTACGACACGGTCGTTACTGTTGCGCCTGAGGACGCCGTGATGTTCCAGCACGGTTATCCCCGGGTCAATATCAAGGTGACACCCAAGGTCGTCTGGTGGGTGGACTGGATCTGCGAAAAACTCGCGGGCCGGGAGTTGCGGGCGTTTCCCGAGCCGCTCGTCATCCATGACCCCTGTGAGGCAGCCCGGAAGCTGGGTGCGTCAGGCCGGATACGGGAGCTGCTGAAAATGTGCGGGGCTGTGGTACGTGAGCCCGCCTGGAGCGGCGAGGATACGAGCTGCTGCGGGGCCGGCAGCGCGTACGCCCGCATTTTCCCTGCTGATGCGAAGAAGATGGCCCGCCGCCGCATGGAGGAGCTTTATGAAACCGGAACCCGGAAAACGGTAACTGCTTCGCCACTGTGCGGACAGCATCTCAAGTCCAGCAGTCCGGGCGTGGAAGTGCTCGACGTGATTGATGTCGTGGCACATTCGCTGGGGGTGCAGGCTTGACGGGAGGAAATTTCCGCACCGCCGCGGTGGTAAATCCCCGGAGCGCCAACGGGCGGACGGGGAAAGAGTGGAACAGTCTCAGGAGTGCGCTTGAAGCCGAACTCGGGCCCATTGCGGTGAAGATGACTACCCGGCCGCTGGAGGCTGTCGAACTCACCCGCCGGGCAATACAAGAGGGCGCGGAGATGATTCTCGCCGTCGGCGGCGACGGAACCCTGAACGAGGTTGTCAATGGATTTTTCGATAATGGCCGTCCGGTGCGCGAGGGAATGGCCCTCGGTGTCCTTTCTCGCGGGACTGGCTGTGACTTCATCAAGTCCTATGGTTTCCCGAAGGATGTGCGCGAGGCCGCACGGTTGCTCCGTGGCCGGGACGCTTCCCCCTGTGATGTGGGTCTGGTTCGGCTGAAGCCGGCGGAGGGAGCGCCGGCCGAGAGGTATTTCATCAACATCGCCGATCTGGGAGTCGGCGGTCTTGTCGTGGATGCAGTAAACCGGACGACGAAGGCATTTGGCGGCAAGGCCAGTTTCCTCATGGGTAGTATCCGGGGCAGCCTTGCTTACCGGAATCAGCCGATGCGGATCGTCGTGGACGGCAAGACCGTTGCCGATGGAATCCCGCAATACATGGTGGCAGTGGCTAATGGGCGCTGCTTTGGCGCCGGCATGAGGATCGCTCCGGACGCCTCCCTCTCGGACGGCCAGTTCGAGGTGGTCGTGACTGGCGATCTCACCTTCCTGGAAACGGTCCAGCTCGGACGGCTGGTTTACCGCGGACTTGCCGGAACGATCCCGAAGGTGAAATGCTGGCGTGGCCGCCGGGTCGAGGTGAGTTCGCCCGGCCGGGTTCTGATTGATATTGACGGCGAACTGGCCGGGGAAAGCCCGGCGAGTTTTGAAATCATACCCGGAGCCCTGCGGCTCAAGGGTCTTTAACCCGAGGAGTTCCTGATGCGTAAGCTGTTCCTGATGGCCATGACGGCAGTTGTGCTTGGCGGTGCCATGCCGGCGTGGGCAACGACTTTTGCCATTGTTGATTTCCACAAGGTGATCGGCACTTCCAAAAAAGGCCGCACGCACCGGCAGGCAATCGAGGATGAGGTGGCGCGCCGCCGCGAGGCGCTGCTGAAACTTCAGTCGGATCTGGAAAAGGACATGGATGAATTCCGGCAGAAACGGCTGGTCATGACTCCTTCGCAGATTGCTGAACGCGAGGACCAGCTCCGCGCCCAGCAGCGGCAGATCGAGCGCCGCTCGGCCGACTACGAGGAAGAGATCAAGCGCAAGGACGAGCAACTGTCGGGTGAAGTGGTGTCCAGGCTGCGCGAGCTTACCGAGCAGATTGCGAAGGAAAAAAACATTGACGTGGTATTCGAGCGTAGTTCTGTCAACGTGATCTATGCAGGGCCTGCGCTGGATATTACCGATGAAGTGCTGAAGCGGTTTGACCGCTGAAGTTGGGGGGCAAGACATGGAGATGCAGGGAAGGTCCGAGGCTCAGCCAGACAGCAAGTCGTTCCGGCAAACCCATAATCCCCTGGAACTGATCCGCACAGCCATCGGCCCCCGCGAGGCGGTCGAGGAGAAGATCCGCCGTTTTGCCGTGACCCTTGGGAGCTGGCGGAACGGGCGCGAACTGGCCCGCCGGGTGCGCGCCCTGAAGGACGCGGGATATGTGGACAGGATGCCAACCCCGCTCCAGATCGTTCAGGGGACGATCGATAACTTCCGTTACTTCCTGATTCCTGGCAGCCGGGACATGTACGACCAGCTCGAAATAGGCTTCTGGTTCCATCAGTTCCTGCGCTGGGTGGAAGACCCCGCCTCCATGCTGGACCCCACGGGACTCCTGTCCGAGCGGGACACGATCATCGGCCACCTGCTACAGGTGGTGCATCACGATCCCCTGTACGATCTTCAACTGCTGGTCATGTTCCCGGATGGGCTTGATGCCCTCGAAAAGCAGACTATTGAGGCGATCGAGGGGACGACTGCCAGGGCGAAGACCCTGCGGGCGACAATTGAAGAAATACCCTATTACGACGAATTGCTGGAGAAGATCCGGCAGTTCCGTGCCGATCCGATGGTGGCCAGTCTTGCCCGGCCCGGATTCTTCCGGATTGAGAACCCGCGGTTCCTGAAGGCCGAGCGGCTCTTTTCCACTGTCCCGAGGTTCATGCGGTATTGCAGCCGTCTCCCCGACGACCCTGCTGGCGCAGCGCGGCACCTGCTGTTTGAGCAAACCCTGCCGGAGCGTCTGGCCGAATAGTCGCGACAGGTAGTAGCTGGCCTGGATAAAACCGTCGGGGCAACCGCCTTCGATTGGGTATTTCCAAGCGGAAGAGACCCTGATATCTTCGTACTCAAAATCACGGCAGCTCTCTGGAATAACAGGCGTTTCCAATGAAATTCAAAGTTACAGACAGGATCGTGGACGAGCGGCACCGCCGTTTGAGCGAATATATCCGTGAGAAGCAGCTCAAGGTGACCCGCCAGCGCACAGATATCGCGGATGCCTTCTTCCGGACGAACTCGCACCTTTCCATTGAAGAACTGCTGGAACTGGCCCGCAGGAAGAACAAGCGGGTCGGGTATGCGACTGTCTACCGGACGCTGAAGCTTCTCACCGAGGCGGGGCTCGCCAATGAGCGGTATTTCGGCGACAAGGTGGCCCGCTATGAGGTAAACGAGCGGGACGAGCACCATGACCACATGGTTTGCCTCTCCTGCGGGAAGATTATCGAGTTCGAAAATGACGACATCGAAAAGCTCCAGGCGGCTAGTGCCAGGGCCCAGGGTTTCCGGCTGGTCCGCCATCGTCTTGAGCTGTATGGCATCTGCCGTGATTGCCAGACTGTCGGTAAAGGGATGCAATATCTATCGGAGCATTAAGCTCTCCAGTGTCTATCCATTCCCCGACTGCCGTTAAACTAGCCCAGGCATTTCGCACGCTTATAAATGGCTCGCACAGCCTGACGCGGCGGGCCATTTCTCACTTGACCATCCAATGAAAAGACAGTAGTGTCTTTATTAGCTGATGGAGGTGTCATCCATGAACCCTGCTCGGAAGCTCGCATACCAGACCCTCGACAAGGCAATAGACGCGGCATTCTTCGGCGTCTCCGGGCTTTACCGGAAATACGAGGACCGGGCGCGCGACTACGTGGACGGCCACCTCGTCAACACCTATGACGACAGGACCGCCAATTTCGTGGGCGGCGAGATGGAAGTCCTCACCAGCCGGAACTACGAAAAGGCGCTGGCCAATATCTGGAAGGCGGAGGTCGCTGCCCCATACCTGGGGCTGCGGGATGCCACCGCCGTCGAAAAGAACGCCGGCGACAAGCGCGGCGGGTCGATCCGCGAAATTGACGAGACGAAAGAGATGATGCGCCGGGCGACGTCCGAGGACGTCCGCCGCAGGTTCGAGGCCGCCACCACACCCGAGCAGCGCGATGCGCTCGGCTGGATTCTCTCGCTCATCTGCCACGGCGAGGCGTATGCCCTCTACACCTCGGCCACGCTCATCCCGCATGTAAAGGGGACGGGCTCCCGCATGGGCATGTCGCTTCAGGTGATGGAGGAAGCCAAGCACTTCCTGGTCCTTCGCGAGATGCTGAAGACGCTCGGGATCCTGAAGCCCCTGCACAACTCGGCCCGGTTCCTGTTCGAGAGTGTCGCCCGTGCCGAACCCTACAACCGGCTGTTCGGGATGAACGTGATGCTGGAGAGCTTTGCCACGAGCACGTTCTCGACATTCGCCAACTTTCCCGGCATCGAGGACATCATGCACCAGTTCCACCGGGACGAGGCCCGGCATGTGGGTTTCCCTCAGAACTACAACCAGGCAGGCAACATCCCGGAGCATGTAACCAAGAACAAGCGCTACCAGATCAGCCGGGCGCTTATGCTCGCTCCGGCACTGGGGGCAATCTTCGATTACCGGCCCTACTTCACCGCCCTCGGGATGGATGTATTCGGTTTCTTCGGCAAGTTTGTTGCCAAGGTGACGCGCCTTGCCGAGCGGTCGGGCATGCCGCTTCCGCAGAAGCGTGACGAACTGCTCATGGCCTATAATCTCGCCGTGAATACCTACTTCATGCGCTACGAGCCCGAGAACTACAAGGGATTCGTGGACTACACGATGCGCAGCGAAGGCGAGATTGATCCGGAGATGGAGAAGCTGGAGCGCGAAATCTACGGGAACGACGTGTTCGGCGGCATTGGCGAACGGCGCTACAAGGCGATCAAGAAGCAGATGGATCGCGTCTACGAGAAGCGCCAGGCCCAGGCGGCGTAATTACAGCCTAGGTCAGAGCCCGTTCGAGCAGCCTGACGAATGCAGGTTTGGTTTCCATGATCTCTTTGGTCCGTCCGGCACGGATGTAATCCAGTGCGACGGTTTCGATACCGCCCACGAGCGCCCGGATCGTGACCGGATCGGGTTTCCGGGTGGTGAGCCCGTCCCGGTAGGCGGCCTCGGCTGCTTCTTTCAGCATCTCGCAGAACAGGCCGATGATCTCCTCGCGGGCGCTGATCACGGCCGGCGAATTGCCCATCTCTCTCAGCGCGATCTCGGCGAGCGGCCCGGCCTGCTCGACCAGCTTGAGAAGCGCACTCACGCCGTTGTCGATCATCACCTCGGCGGTCGAGGCCTTGTCCATCGCTCCACTCACATAGGGGATCATGAACCGGACGGCCCGCTGCTGGAGGGCCAGCAGGATGGCTTCCTTGTTGTCGAACAGGTCGTAGTAGGTCTGGCGGCTTGTTCCCGCCTCGGCGATGATGTCGGCGACGCTTGCCTCGGTATAACCCTTTTCGGCGAAAACCTTGGCGGCCGCCTGGAGCAGCCGGCGGCGGGTGGCGTGTGCGCGCTCCGCAGCCGATACGCTCCGGTCATAGCGTCCCCGCTTGGGGGCACGGTCGATCATGCCGATAACCGCTCCGGTCACATCGGCAATTGACGACCCCACACCGCTCACGATCTGTCCGGCACGGCCGGCAACGGCACCCGCCACCTTGTTCATGAGCGGCCGCGCCGGAGCCGTGCTGGAATCAGCACCGTTTCCTGTATTTTTCCTTGCCATACTGAAGTGAAGGACAGTATCACCTGCCAGTGGCCGGACTCAATACGGCCTTTCTCCCCGAGATGAAAAAACCTGCGTTAATCATCCGTCTGAAGGCGGCTCGGCGAGTTCGGGGGCGGTGGGTTCGCGGGTGGTCTTGTCCAGGGGGTCCAGTTCGGGGATGTCGTCGCCGGTTCCGGCGCCCAGTTCCCGGAACTTCCGGGCTGATGGCAGAAAGCTCCGCTCCAACGATCCGACGGCTTCGTTATAGGATTCGGTGGCCTTGTCGAGTCCGCTGCCGATCTTGGAGAAATGCTCAGCGAGTTTCCTTACCCTGCCGTACAGTTCACTCCCCAGCCGGCTGATCCGCTGGGCGTTTTCGCTGATCTTTTCCTGCTGCCAGCCGTAATGGACAGCCTTGAGCATGGCGATCAGCGTTGTGGGGCTTGCGGTGATCACCTTTTCCGTGATGCCGGACTGGATGAGCTCGCTATCATGCTCGATAGCCGCACGGAACAATCCCTCGCCGGGGATGAACATGACAATGAAATCGGGGGCGCTGGGGAATTGATCCTGGTAGCTCTTGGCCGACAGTTTCCGGATGTGGTCCCGAACTTGCCGTGCATGCTCCAGCATCCACTTGTTCCGCTCGTCGTCGGTAGGAGATTCTACCGCCTTGAGAAAGGCCTCCATCGGGGCTTTGGCGTCAACAACGATCTGTTTGCCACCTGGCAGGTTGACGATCATGTCGGGCCGGAGCCGCCCGCTCTCGGTTGTTACCGTTTCCTGCACGATGAAGTTGCAGTGCTCGATCATGCCTGCCAGTTCGGCCACCTGCCGGAGCTGTATTTCACCCCAGTTTCCCCGGATCTGGGGTTTTTTCAGCGCATCCACGAGTTTGGATGTCTCGCCCCGCAACTCCTTGTTGGAGGTGAGCAGGAACTGAACCTGCTCAGAGAGTGATCCGTAGTCTTTTTGCCGCGAGTTCTCGATCTTCTGGATTTCTGCGTGGTATTTTTCCAGTAGCTCGCTCACCGGCTTGACGATATTTTCGATCGCCTGCTGGCGTTTTTCCAGTTCGCCCTTGGCTTCCGCCTGCGTCTGCCCAAGATTCTGCCGGGCCAGCTCCAGGAACTGCTGGCTGTTCTTCTGGAGCGCATCGAGCGAAAGTTTCCCGAGTTTTCCTTCGATCTGTTTTTCAAAGTCGGCCAGTTTGCTTCGCTCGCTGTCCAGCCGGGCCTCCAGGTCGGCGAGCCGGGCCAGTGCCTGCACCCGTTCCCGCTCGGACTGGTCTAGGCGGGCCAAACATTCCTTCAGTTCCCGGTCGCGCTCGGCGAGCAGTGTTTCGAGTTTTGTGCGGTTTTCGGCTTCGCCGGTACCGGTTTTCTTGCCAAGCGTAATACCGGCGAAAAATCCAGCGGCCAGACCAAGAGCGGCTCCCACGATTGTGGCGATAACAAGTTCCATAAACTGCCTCCTGACTGAATACCTCCGCCACGCAGGGGCGTGCAACGGGCGGATTGAAGGGAAAATCATGGCCGTACCGCGTGTCAGGACGTGTCACGACACCTTTAGTCCGCAAGGGTTGACAGACGCGCCCCGGCTTCTTACATATAACCCAACGGGTGACTGCGAGCCTCTGGTTCCAGAGCCACTCCAGACCGCCCCGGCCCGTTCCCGATTCGTCTAATGGTAGGACAGCAGACTCTGACTCTGCTTGTGGTGGTTCGAATCCATCATCGGGAACCATAATCTTCCGAATAATTCCACAGGCTTGGAAAAAACGATCAGCGGCCAACGGAATTTCTGGGCCATTTGACCACCATTTTGACCACCACTGGCTTGCGTCGGAATTCTGACATCTGGCGAGTCCCCTCCCAGATTCTGTTTGTGGTTGACGATATAGGACTCGATCACCCGCGTCGCTTCCGCCTGCATCGACGGCTGCACCGCCGTGTAAATTCTCAGCGTCATGTCGAGCGTCGCATGGCCCAGTCTCTCCTGAATCACGCGCGGCGATATGCCGTTGACCGCAAGCAGCGTCGAGTGCGTGCTCCGTAAACCCTTGAACTTGACGTAGGGAATCTCCGCCTGGGCGCAGATCTTCTTCATTTCGATGGTCAGCCGGGACGGATCGAACGGATTGCCGGTCTCGGTCGTGAAGACGAGGTTCTCGAAACCGGCCTTCGGCTTCCAGAGGTCGCCCGCCAGCCTTCGCATCTCCGCCTGCCTGGATTGCTGGAGCCGGAACAGGTCCAGCGTGACGGGATTAACGATCAGGGTGCGGCGGCTTTTCTTCGTCTTCGGCGCGCCGAGAAAAACAGTTTTGGCCGTTCGCTTCATCGCCCGGTCGATCTTCACCGCGCCAGTGGTTAAGTTGATGTCGTGCCACTTGAGGCCGAGGATTTCTCCCTGCCGGCAGCCCGAGTCGAGTGCAAACACATAAATGACCTCAAAGGGATGGTTCCGTATCTGCTGGCAGAACTTCCTCGTTTGCTCCGCATCGAGCGCGAGCGGTTCCACCGCGTCCGGCTTCGGCGGCGTGACGAAGTGGGCGGGGTTCCGGGCGATGATCTGCTGCTTCTCGGCGACAGCCAGCGCGGCGTGAAGCGTGATGTGAATCTTCTTGACGGTGAGCTTTGAGCGGCCGGCGGAAAGGAGTGTGGAATAGAACTTCTGGATCATCGGGGGCTTCAGCCGTTCAAGAGGGATATGTCCGATGGCCGGGATGATGTCCTTCCGGACCGTACGCTCGTAGAATTCGACCGTCCGGGGTTCCCGCGTCGGCTGGACGTGCTGGATCAGCCAGGTTTCAAGGAAGTCCGCCATTTTCTGGCTGGCATCGGTATTGAAGCTTCCATCGTGTTTCTGGCACTGGAGTTCGTGGAGTTTCCTGTTCACCTCGTCACGGCTTTTCCCATAAACGGACTTGCGGACGATGCGGCCGTTGGCGTCCTCAAGGCGGAGGCGGGCCTCCCATCGGCCGTCAGATCTCCGATTTACCGTACCTTCGCCATTGCCACGTTTTCTGGACATAACCGTCTCTCCTTGTATGTCGAGCCCGAAATTTACGCGCCGCCGACAAGCCCCTCGGATGCGACCCGGATCAGTTCATTCTGTGGAATTCGTCTGCTTCGGCCGAGTTTAACAAATTTGATGAGGCCATCGGCCATCATTTCGTAGATCTTCGACCGGCTGATCCCGAGGAACTTCGATGCTTCTTCGATCGTGACCAGCCCTGCGGAGACGAGTTCACGTGACGGGTCGCCTGGAATCGCCTCTTTGATCTGGCGGATCAGGCGGTCGATCAGGGCCTTGTCGATAGGCGGGTTTGTTGCTTCCATCGCGTCTACTCCTTCGTCTGTTTCGCCGGGATTTCCGGCGGATTCTCCTCAATCCAACGGTTGATAACTTCTTCTCGGATACCGGTTTCCTCGGCGATTGCCCGGATGCTCTTCTGGCGGCGGTGAAGAGCGAGCGCCTGCTTCCGAACAACGACGGCCAGGTTCCGGCAGCCGGTGCAGCAGTAGCGCCGCGTCTTACGAACGCCCTCCTCGCCCGCATAAGGTGTCCAGGTCTCGCAGATGTCGCAGCGCCGGAACTCGGTTTTTCCGCTCACATAACTCGCGAACTGGAGCCAGATCCCGCCCAACAGGTTTTTGGAGAGCATCCGGATCTCGAACGGAACATTCGCACTCGCCTTCCCGGCGAACCGGACGTGAACATTGGCGGACACTTTTTTATCGACCGCCCCGGCCAGGTAATCCCTGGCCGCCCCCGGCAGGCCGACAAGATCCAGTTCGCGGCGCCCGTCTTCAATTGACGCTCTCCTCAGTATCCATGCGCCGAAGCTGTCGAGAACCTCGTCGTCATCAGAATGTCGAGCGTCGAGAAATTCCTCATGAGCAAGATGTTTCTGGGTGCCGTCCCACCCGCCGCCAAGCTTCTGAAGGCGTGACAGATCTCCCGCCTTCAGGGATTCCCATACATCGAGAGCGTGGGTGAAATAGTCCAACTCACGTGACCATCCAGAGAAGGGTTCCTTTCCGGCCGCATCGTCGTCGCCAATGCCCAAGAGGCCCACACGGCCGACAAAAATCCTGATGGCGTCAGCCGTCTCTTCCGGGGTCGGACGCTTGAGGTCAGCAAAATCCAGAAATAGGCCCGGATGATCCTTGAATGGCTGCACCCAGCGGGGAGGCTCTGCGCGGCCTCCACCCTTTTCGATCCCGGCGATTTCTGGATTCCTTTCGACGGAGAAGTCCGGCACCCGCGCTATCGTTATCTCGGGAACCCGGCCTTGGACCTTCTGCCGGACAGCCAACTGTTTAAAGGCCGTTGCCGTCCAGGCGTAGCCAACGGGGTTGATGTGATTACTGAATAAGGGATCGTCCATAAGAGTTCTAATTACTCTTTTTAGCGCTTTTTTGTCAAGATATAAAATGATAGCCTCTGTTCGGTGGCAACGGAGGCAGAAGCC